>JBKJUF010000201.1:0-5797 GCA_046590445.1 Kofleriaceae bacterium | reverse complement strand
CGGCCTCGATGACATCCTTGACCTGCGGCTGGACCTCGTCCTCGAGGTTCTTCGCGTACGGCATCGGAACGTCATCGCTCGTGACGCGCTCGATCGGCGCATCGAGTGCATCCATGCAGTGGCGTTGCATCTGGTAGGCGACCTCGGCGCCGAACCCGGCGACGGGCCAGCCGACCTCGACGATCACGCAGCGTCCGGTCTTCTTCACCGACTCGGCGAGCGTCTCGACGTCGAGCGGCCGCAGGGTGCGCGGATCCACGATCTCGGCCTCGATGCCTTGTTCGGCGAGGACCTTTGCCGCGTCCATGCAGGTCCACACCATCTTCGACCACGCGATCAGCGTGATGTCCTTGCCCGCGCGCTTGATGTCGGCCTTGCCGATCGGCGTCAGGTGCTCGATGCCTTCGTCCGGCACCTCCCACGTCGTGTTGTAGAGCGTCTCGCCCTCCATGAACACGACCGGGTTGTCGTCGCGGATCGCGCTCTTGAGCAGGCCCTTCGCATCGAGCGCGGTCGACGGCAGCACGACCTTGAGGCCGGGCACGTGCGCGTAGAAGCTCTCGAGCGCCTGGCTGTGCTGCGAGCTGACCTGGACCGCCGGGCCACTCGGGCCGCGAAACACGATCGGCACGTGGTACTGCCCACCGCTCATCTGGAAGATCTTCGCCGCGTTGTTCACGATCTGGTCGATCGCGACGAGCGAGAAGTTGAAGGTCATGAACTCGATGATCGGGCGGAGGCCCACCATCGCGGCGCCGACGCCGATGCCGGCGAACCCCATCTCCGCGATCGGCGCATCGATCACGCGGCGCTCGCTGAACCGCTGCAGCAGGCCCTGGGTGACCTTGTAGGCGCCGTTGTAGTGCCCGACCTCCTCGCCCATGATGAAGACGTTCGCGTCGCGATCCATCTCCTCCTTCATCGCCTGGTTGAGGGCCTCGCGATAGCTGATGACGGTCACGGCGCTACTCCTTCACCACGTACGACTTGTAGTCGTCGGCGGGCGGCGAGCTCTCGGCAAACTTCACCGCGTCCTCGATCTCGGCCTTGACGTCGGCCTCGAGCGCCTCGAGGTCGGAATCCGGATAGCCGATGTCGATCAACCGCTGCCGGCAGCGGCTCAGCGGATCGCGCCGCTTCCACTCCTCGACCTCGTCCTTGGTCCGGTACAGGCCGGGGTCGCTCATCGAGTGGCCGCGGAACCGGTACGTCACGACCTCGACGAGCGTCGGCTCGCCGCTGGTCCGCGCGCGCTCGACGGCCTCGCCGATCCGCCGCTTGACCTTGACGACGTCATCGCCGTCGAACCGATCGCGCGCCATGCCGTGGCCGAGCGCGCGCAGCGAGACGTCCTCGACAGCCAGCGAACGATAGAGCGGGGTGCCCATCGAGTACTGGTTGTTCTCGCAGATCAGAACGATCGGCAGCTTCCACAGGGCCGCGAGCGCGAGCCCCTCGGCGAACCCGCCGATCGTCGACGCGCCCTCGCCGAAGAAACACAGCGTGACCCGGCCATCGCCGCGGTACTTCGACGCGAACGCCGCACCCGCGCCGATCGGCACGTGGCCGCCGACGATGCCGTAGCCGCCGAGGAAGTTCGTGGCCTTGTCGAAGATGTGCATCGAGCCGCCGAGGCCCTTCACGCATCCGGTCTTCTTGCCGTACAGCTCGGCCATGATGCCGCGCGCGGCGACGCCCTTGGCGTACGCGTGGCCGTGCTCGCGATAGGTCGCGACGACGTAATCGTCGGGCTTGAGCGCGGCGGTCGCGCCGACACAGACCGCTTCCTGGCCGATGATCAGATGGAGGAAACCACCGATCTTGCCCTGGGAGTACGCCTTCGCGGAGGCCTCCTCCATGCGGCGGATCGCGAGCATCTGCCGGTAGAGCGGCGCGAGCTCGTCCGTGGTGGTCTCGACGTACTCGACCGGATCCTCTTGTTCGATCCGCTTGGAATCAGGGGTGGACATAGACGCGGTAACCACGGCGCGACCATACCCACACCGGCCCCGATCCGCAGCATCGCGGGCCCCGGATCGACGCCCGTCAGCTCAGCGAAGATCGAACTCGACGACGTTCGTCGAGCCGATCGACTTGCGATCCGGAAAGCTACCCTGCAGACCGAGCTCGACCTCGGTGTACGAGTCCGGCAGCTTGTCGAGGAGGAACTGGCCGATCATGCACGGCACCGGCGCGAAGCCGAGGGCGTCATCGCCGGCGGTGTTGTTGTAGAACGCGATCTGCAGATCCTGGCTGGTCGCGCAGGTCTGGCTGTTCGCGACCATGCCGCGGATCGTCCACGTCACCTTGACCTCGCGCACGCTCGATGCGGGATAGCAGAGGTGATCGCGCGCGCACACCGAGGTGACGCAGTCACGATCGGTATCGCACTCGCCATTGCCGCCGCCGGCCGTCATCGGGCACGCGGCGACCAACAGTAGACCGGCAGCCGCGCCCAGGCGCAGAACGACGCGCATGACGAGGTGGTAGCAGTGCGGCGGCTTCATGGCACGTAGAACGGGCTGGTGTAGATCCACGGTAGCTCGACCTCGGCCATCGCGGTGCCGAGATCGCCGAGGTAGGGCCCGAGGTGGCGCGGAACGATCGTGATCTCGATGCGATAGGCACCGGCCGCGCCGAGGTTGACGTTCAGCTGGGCCTCCGTCGTCGACGCCAGCTCGGTGACCGCGCCGCCGGGCTCGATCCACAGGGCCCGGGCGCGGATCACGGGAGCTGGCAAGCGGGGATCGAGCGCCCGGACCCGCGGCAGGTCCACGGTCAGCCGGGCGCCTCGCGGGACGTCCGCGCCGAGCTCGTAGGTCCCCGCGGCATCGCTCGCGCGGACATCGAGGCCCTCCGGCGTGCCGAGCATCTCGAACACCGCGAACATCCGACCGGCCGCGAGCGCTGCCTCGATCTGCACGGGGTCTCGCGGGTTCGCGACGAGGACGATGTTGCCAAACCACCGCATCACGCGGCGATACGAGTCGCCGCGCTCGCCATCGGCGAACATGATCGGGATGGCGTTCTGGTGCGCATCGCTGCCCGCGGTCGCGGCGACGTGCAGTCCTTCGCCGAGCAGCTGGTTCCACTTGGTGATCGCGGGCAGGTTCGGCGCGAGGAACGCGAGCATCGCCAGATCGGGCTCGGGGTGGCCCGGGTTCGTATCGGCGAACTCGGCGGCCGCGCTGAGCGCGCCGGCGGATGGCAGCCCGAGATACTCCTCGCGGATCCGCGGATCGATGTTCGCGTGGAGGTTATAGACCTCGATGCCATCCACGGCGATCGCGCGCAGCACGTCGACCGACTTGCTCTCGGTGTGCGCGACCCAGACGAGGCCGCCCGCCGCGCGAAACGCAGCCGCCGCGGTCGCGTCGTTTCCGTTGTAGGTGGTGTGGCGCTCGGCGTCAGTCCCCGGCACGTGACGATCGAGCATGATCGGCATCAGATCGTTCTCGCCGCCGATCGTCACCATCACCTCGTGGCCGTCGGCACACGCGATCCGCGACGCGATCTGCTCGCCGGCGGCGTTGCGGACCGCTTGATCGGTGCCGCGCATGCTGAACAGCGTCGTGAAGTCCTCGTCGGCCATCGACGCGTCGTGATCGGTCAGCGCGGCGAAGTCGATCCGCGTGGTGCACAGCGCGGCGCGCAGGTCGGCGAGGCACGGCTCGTTCGGGGCGCCGCTCGCGTCGCGCGGGTTGCCGTCGCAGGCGTCGTGCGAGTACGGCGAGTGGAGGTGGACGATCCCGCGCGCCGCGGTCAGGCCGCGAGTTGCAAACGCGGTCCCGATCGCGGTCGCCGTCGGGAGGCCCTTGTCCCACGCCGGCAGCGCGGGCGCACGCGGCGAGTCGCCGCACGCTCCACTGACGCTGACGACGATGGCGAAAAGCCCGGTCCGCACGCCGCGACTCTATACCTGGCCCGTCGGCGACACAGCAGCGATCGTGCGCGCGCGGCGGCGGCGGACGAACGCGATGAAGCAGGCGGTCTGCGCGAGGCCGATCGTGGCGATCGTCAGCCACAGCGCCGCGTGGTGATCGCCGATCGTGTCGAACAGCACACCACCGACGAGCGGCGCCATCGCGATCCCGACCATCTGCACGAAGCCGGTGAGCCCGTAGGCGCGGCCGCGGTGCGCAGGATCCGCGGTCTCCGCGATCGCGGTCTGGTGCGCTGGGCTCAGCACGACCTCGGCGATGGTCACCGCGAGCATCGCGATCGCGGCACCGGTGAATCCGCTCGCCGCCCCCATCAACGCGAACGCGATCGCGTGGAGCAGTGACGACCACGGCAGCGTGCGCGCGATGCCGAACCGCTGGATCAGCGCGAGCGCGGGGATTTGCAGGATCAGCACGCCGGCGCCGTTGATCATGTAGAGCAGGCCGACGTCGGCCTTGCGCAGCCCGAGCTCGTCGGTCAGGTAGATCGCGAGCGTCGAGAACATCTGGGTCCCGAGCAGCGCCGCCAGGAAGGTCGCCGCGAGGAGCGCGCGCATCGCCGGCTCGCGTACGGCCTCGGCGAGCGCGCCGCGCAGCTCGTGGTGCTCGGCCGTCGGCGCCGCGGTGCGCGAGATCGGATCGACCATGCGCAACGTCACGAAGCCGGCGGCGATCATTCCCGCGGCGGCGACGTAGAACACCGCACCGTAGGGCATCACGAACGTGAGCAGGCCGCCGAGCGCCGGTCCGAACGTCCACCCGAGGTTCGTGCCCATCCGCTGCAGCCCGAACGCGGCGATCCGCTGGTCATCGCGCACGACATCGGCGACCAGCGCATAGGCCACCGGTTCGAAGCAGCCGCGCAGCGCGGAGGTCACCATCATGTTCACGGCGAGCGTCCAGAGCGGCGCGTGCAGGAGGATCTGGGTGCCGAGCAGCGCGATGAACACGCTGCGCACGAACAGCGCGCTCGAGATCAGCGGGCGCCGGCCGATCCGGTCCGACAGGTTGCCAGCCCACGCACTCGACAGCGATTGCCCGAGGTTCGCCCCGAGCGCGATCACGCCGTAGATCCACGCCGGGTACCCGCGGGTGTCGACGACATAGATCGCGAGGAACGTCATGACGAGCGACAGGCCCATCGTGTTGATCGACCGCGCAAGCGCCATCTGCCAGACCCGGCGGTCGAGCTCGACCCACTGCCGGCGTGACGCGCCGAGGAGGGAAGGCGGCACGGTGCTTCCTTACCACACGTGCTCGCGCTACAACGCTTCGCGATGCGCACCCGGCTCGAGAGGAGCTATCGATTCGAGTCGGCGCACTTTCTCCCGAAGGTGCCGCCGGGTCACAAGTGCGCGCGCATGCATGGTCACAGCTACCTCGTCGAGATCGTGATCGAGGGCGAGGTCGATCCCGAGCGCGGCTGGGTGATGGACTTCGCCGAGATCGACGAACACGTCGGGCCGCTCGTCCGCCAGCTCGACCACCAGGTCCTCAACGAGATCGCCGGGCTCGCGAACCCGACCAGCGAGCTCCTCGCGATCTGGCTGTGGCAGCAACTCGCGGCGCTGCCCGGGCTCGCCGAGGTCGTGGTGTCGGAGACGCCGTCGTCGCGCTGCATCTATCGCGGGCAGTAACTCACCGCTGCCGCTGCCGCTCACCGCTGCCGCTGCCGCTGCCGCTGCCGCTGCTGCTGGCCGCCGCCCGCCGCCGCTCACCGCTCACCGCTCGCCGTCGCCGTCGCCGCTCGGAACTTCGCGCCACGCGCCTCGTGTCTTTACTCGGCGCGCCCTCGCGCTCCGCGCGGCCGGCTCACCCTTGCGCCTGCCGCGCACCGGCCCGCGCCGAGCGCTTGA
>JBKJUF010000079.1:0-4469 GCA_046590445.1 Kofleriaceae bacterium | reverse complement strand
GATCGTCCACCGCTGATCGTAGCTGTAGGTTGCGGGTGGCTTCTGATCGACGGGCTGCGCGGTCGTCGTGCCGCCGCTAGTCGACGCGCCGCCACCGGCCTTGCTGCCGACCGTGGGCGACGTCGGCGTCACGGGTGCCGGCGCCGGTGGTGCCGGCGGCATCGGCCGCGGCGGGTTCGAGATCACCGGTGCCGTCGAGTCCGGCTGCTGCCGGGGCGGGGGCTGGTTGGTGCCACCCTGCGCGACCTGCGGCTGCGGTTGCGGGTACTGCGCATCGGGTGCGGCGACGCAGGCCGGGATGGCCGCGAGCGTGATGACGAAGGGGTTCGCGAACGAACGACGAGGAGTGCGCGCTGCCATCCGCGGACACTACCCCATGCCCGGCACCCCAGCCAGCACCGAACTGCCGGGGCCCTGCAGCTCGCAAACGCGCGCCCGCGCTGGTGTTATCGTGCGGCCATGACTCGCGCGATCACGCTCGCGGTGCTCGCGTACGCACTCGCCGGCTGCAGCAGCAAGCAGAGCTGCCTCGAAGGCACGTGCCCGGCACCGTGCGCCGAGCTCGCGTTCGTCTGCGAGCCGCGCGGCACCGCAGCGCGCCCGCTCTACCTCGGCCCTGCGGCCGACGCGCCAGCAGCACTCCGGCTGACGTACGGCCACGCCGCCGACGCCGACATCCTGATCTCGAACGGCCTCGTCACGGCCGTGATCTCGACGGTCGACGCGCCGAACGACCTCGCGCCGACGGGCGGCGTGATCATCGACTACGGCCCGGCGGGCGGCGCCGACGATCTGACGGTGATCTACCAGCTCGCCGGGATCCTGCCCGACGATGCGTTCGCGTACACCATGCTCGAGACGGCGCGAGATGACGATGCCGTGCGCGTCACCGTGCGCGGCACGCTCGACGGTCGACCCGAGGTGCGCGTCGTCACCGTGTACGAGCTTCGTGCATGTGATCTCGGCATCCGCGTCCGCAGCGAGCTGTTCAACGGCTCGGCCGACACCCAGGCCTTCATGATCGCGGATGCCTCGCACTGGGGAAAGCGCCGGGTCGCGCCGTTCGCGCCGGCAACGGGGCAGGGCTACGAGACGCCCGAGCTCGAGCTCCTGGAGCTCGCCGGGCTGTGGAAGCCGCTCGACTTCGGCGCGGGCGCGAATCCGAGTGACGACGGCCCCGGCTACGGCATCGTCGCCTGCGATCG
The DNA here is from genome assembly GCA_046590445.1 of Kofleriaceae bacterium. Lineage (GTDB taxonomy): Bacteria > Myxococcota_A > Polyangia > Haliangiales > Haliangiaceae > JABFXX01. The sequence continues at coordinate 3,264 of JBKJUF010000079.1, read as the reverse complement.
GCCACACGTCTCGGGCGTCAACGACGCCGAGATCTCTGCGCTCGGCACGCCGATGAAGGTCGTCGAGCCCGGCGATACGCTCGCGCTCGAGCGGCTGATCGTCGCCGCCGATGCCGGCCGCGGACCCGCCCGCGCGATCGACGCGATGCTCGCAGCGCGGGCGCAGCTGTTCGACGCGCCGACCACGCAGGTGTCAGGACGCGTGATGGCGGGTGGCATGCCGTTCGGCGGTGACGTCCGCCGCGCGTCGGTGCTGATCCGCGTCGCCGGCCGGCCGGTGACCTCGGTGGTGCCTGCCGACGATGGTCGGTTCACGGTGACGGTTCCGGGGCGGCGCGATGACGGGTCGATCGTCGTCGCGGAGGTCTGGTCGTTCGGCCGCAAGCTCGTCGATGGAACCGCGCAGGGTGGCAACTTTGGCGAGCTCGTGGTGCCGCTACCGGCTACCCTCCAGGTCGCGGTCACCGCAGCGAGCCAGCCGCGGTGGGCGACGATCGTCCTGCACCCCGCGGATGCCGCGACCCGGACCGCCGTCACCGGTTCGTTTCACGGGCGGTTCGGCGCGTGCGCCCCGTGGCTCGGCCCCGCGCATGGCAGGTCGCCGGCATGCAACCGCGCGCTCGTCGATCCGCAGGGCAGCGAGCTCGAGGTGCCGGCCGGGCGCTATCAGGTCTTCGCGACCGCCGGGCCGGAGCACCAGCTCGCGATGCAGGAGCTCGAGCTTCGCGAGGGCGAGATCACCGTCGTCGCGTTCGAGCTCGCGCCGCTCGCGATCGCGCCCGCGGGCTGGCTGTCCGCAGATCTACACGTCCACGGGCGCGCGAGCTTCGACTCGTCGATCCCCGACGACGATCGCGTGAAGTCGTTTCTCGCGGCCGGCGTCGACGTGATCGCGGCGACCGATCACGACGTGATCGGCGACTACGCTCGCACGGTGAACGCGCTCGGTGTCGGCGATCAGGTCGCGGTGATGGGCGGCCTCGAGGCGACGCAGATCATCCCGTGGCTCGACGTCCCGGGCGAGGACGTGCCGCGCGTGATTGGCCACTTCAACTTCTGGCCGCTCGTGCAGGTGCCGGGCGCGGCCAGCGCGGGGGCCCCCTCCGACGAATATCTCGAGCCCGGCGCGCTGTTCGATCGGATGGCGCCGCTGGTCGGTGCCGACGGCATGATGATGCTGAACCATCCGTGGGACGAGCCGCTGTTCGGTCGCGACCTCGGCTACCTCCGCGCGATCGAGTTCGACCCGCGCGTGCCGATCGGCGAGGCGAGTCCGCTGCTGCGCCGACCCGCCGGCGGCCATCGCAACCTCGACTGGAACCTGATCGAGATCATCAACGGCGCGGATGCGTCGGAGATCCACAAGGCGCGGGGCTCGTGGTTCGCATTGCTCGCGCAGGGTCACGTCGTCGCGGGCGCCGGCAATTCGGACTCGCACGGCCTGACCGACCAGCAACTCGGCTGGGCGCGGAACTGGGTCGCCGCCGAGGGCGCGGCCGGCCCGATGACGATCGCGACGTTCGACGCGACGCGGTTTTCCGCCGCGCTCCGCGATGGCCGCCTGGTCGCCGGTAACGGCATCGTCGTCACCGCGCAGGTCGGCCCCGATCCGGGCGTGCGCCGCACCGTCGGGCTCGCGCCGTACACGCCCGCACCGGGCGACGTCCTCGAGATCAACGTGCGTGCGCCACCGTGGGTGCCGGTCGAGGAGGTCCGCTTGATCACCTCGAAGGGCACGACGATCGTGGCGGCCGGACCGACGCTGCTGCGGGTCGGCGATCCGTTCGGCACGGCCGGCGTTCAGCGCTACCAGGCGTTCTTCGAGATCGCGCAGCTCGTCGATCGCGATGACTTCATCATCGTCGAGGCCGGCATGGCGTATCCGCCCGCCGCCGATCTCGACCATGACGGCGTGCCCGACACGACCGACAACAATGAAGATGGTGTGATCGATGACGCCGACGTCGACGAGGACGAGGACGTCGGGCCACTGACCGCCGGCCCCGATCCCGAGGATCCGGCGCACCCGCGATGGGCCGTGACCCGCGTGATCCCGGGTGCCGTGCCGATGGGATTCACGAACCCGATCCTCGTCGATCTCGACGGCGCGGGCTGGACGCCACCGGGGCTGCGATGAAGCCTGCCATGAAGGCGGTCGCGGCGCTGCTGATCGCGGTGGGCCCGGCGATCGCGGATGCCGAGCCATGTCACGACGCCGTCACCGATCCGCCGGCGACCCCGCTCCACGACGTCGGCATCGATGCGCAGCGCAGCGCGTGCCTGCGCAGCGAGCTCGCGGCCGGGCTGACCGCGCACGCGTTGATCGACACGCCGAATTTTCACGGCGTGCTCGGCGGCGACCTCGCGCTCGCGGGCCGGTTGGTGCTCGGCGATCACGTCGAGGTTGGCGCGCGGGCCCGGCTCGTCGATTACATCTTCGCGCAGACCGCGGTGACCAAGGCTAGCGCGACGCGGTTCGGACCGCTCGTGCTCGCGGCCGCGCTTGGGACGGCGATGTCCGAGCGCTCGCAGGTCGCGGTGATCGCGCTCGTCGAGGTGCCCTACACCCGCGATGACACCGCGACGATCCACACCAGCGGTCAGCTCGCCGCGGTCGTGACCGGCGCGCTCGCGCCGCGCTGGCTCGTTCATGGCAGGCTCGGCGCGATCGGCGCCGTGGCTGGCTCGGCGGGCGGCGAGACCCGGCGGCTCGCGCTGCGGGCTGGCGCCGATCTCGCGTGGCGGGTCCGGCGATCGGTGGCCGTGACCTCGGGAATCGACACCGAGGCGGGATGGAACGGCGGGTTCGGCACGCTGCTCGTCCGCGCGGGCCTTGGCCTTTCACCTCGGGGCGGTGCGTGGCGCGGCCAGCTCGGGGTCGGGATCCCTCTCGGTGGCGACGACGCAACCACCGCCATCGTGACCCTCGGGCTCGCGCGCGATCTCGACTGAAATACCGGGTGAGGCCGGGCGAGCGCGTCGAGCAGCAGGGCGATCCGTCCGTGCTACTGTGGTGGTCGTGACGCGGGACGCGACGTCCAGACTGAGCTCGCTCGTGCAGCGCTGCGAGGCGGATGCCACCGCGATCGAGGCGGCACGCGCCGAGGGCGACGCGCTCGCGATCGAGGTCGGCGGAGATCTCGCGCTGCGCTGGCGGATGACCGTCGTGCGCTCGGTGATCGCGAACCCGCCCGACGGCGATGCCGTGCGCGAGCTCTACGGCGAGCTGGTCGATCGCTATCGCGACGATCCGGCAGGGCTCGC
>JBKJUF010000684.1:0-30808 GCA_046590445.1 Kofleriaceae bacterium | reverse complement strand
GAGGAAGGCGGTCATCTCCGACTCCTGCTCGAACTGCTTGACGACGTAGCGGTCGTTCTTGCCGTAGACCTTCCAGTCGATGTGCCGGGTGTCGTCGCCCGGCGAGTACTCCTTGTGCTCCGCGAACTCGATCGACGCGCCCTGATGTGGGCTCCGATGCATGCCCTGCAGCACGCCGTCGACGACCGACTTGGCGCGCAACGACACGCCCTTCAGGCGCGCGAGCGCCTGCGGGTCGATCAGTCTCGGCGAGGCCTTGGGATCGCTCACAGGTTCGAGGCCGGCACCGACTTGATGATCGCGTCGATGATGTTGTCGGGGGTGACGCGGTCCGCCTCGGCCTGGAACGACAGCAGCACGCGATGGCCGAGCACGGCCTTGGCCAACGCTCGCACGTCCTCGCGCGACGCGTTCGGCCGCCCGTGCAGCGCCGCCCGCGCCTTGGCGCCGACCACCAGGAACTGCGACGCGCGCGGCCCGGCGCCCCACGACACCGCCTCGCGCATGAACGCCGGCGACGTCGGCGACGTCGGCCGGGTCGCGCGCGCGAGCGCCACCGCGTACTTGACGACGTGGTCTGCGACGGGCACCCGGCGCACGAGATCCTGGAGCTGGGTGATCCGGTGCGGCGACAGCACGCGCGTCAGCTCGGGGCGGTGATCGCTCGTCTGCTGGCGGACGATCTCCTCTTCCTCGGACTCGCTCGGATAGTCGACGTCGACCTGGAACATGAAGCGGTCGAGCTGGGCCTCGGGCAGCGGATACGTGCCCTCCTGCTCGACCGGGTTCTGGGTCGCGAACACGAGGAACGGCAGCGGCAGCTCGTGCGTCGTGCCACCGGCGGTGACGCGGTACTCCTGCATCGACTGGAGGAGCGCGGCCTGGGTCTTCGGCGGCGTCCGGTTGATCTCGTCGGCGAGCACGAGGTTCGCGAACACCGGGCCCTTGATGAACTTGAAGACTCGCTTGCCGGTGGCGTGATCCTCCTCGAGGATCTCGGTGCCGGTGATGTCGGCCGGCATGAGATCGGGCGTGAACTGGATGCGCTGAAACGACAGGTTCAGCGTCTCGGCAAGCGTCGAGATCAGCAGCGTCTTCGCCAGGCCAGGGACCCCGACGAACAGCGTGTGACCGCGCGCGAACAGCGCGACGAGGAGCTGATCGATCACGCCGCGCTGGCCGATGATCCGCTTCTCGATCTGGGCGAGGATCTGCTGGTGGGCGTCGGCGAGCTCGGCGACCGCATCGAGATCGCTCTTGACCGTCGGGGCACCGGCCTCGTCGGCGAGTGGGTAGCCGTCGGATTCGGGATCTGCCGTCACGATCGTCGAGACGTCGGTATCGGTATCGGTGCCGCCGTCCTTGTGCAGCGCAACGAGCTTCGGCTCGCCGTGGTTCGGCGTGAGTGTGCGGGATGGCTTCATCGGGTCTTCAGAGCTAGATCTGCAGAGCTCGGTCTTGGGTCAGTGCTTCAGCTGGTCGCAGGCGGTGCGCTCGCGGGCCGCGCGGGGATCGGAGGTCCGAGAGTACGCTTCGGCGAGCCCGCAGCGGGTAGTTGGATCGAACGGACTCACGCGAAGCGCTTGCTCGAAGGCGACGATCGCCTGGGCCCATTCATGCCTCGCGGCGCGCGCCATGCCAAGCGTCACGGCCGCAACTGCGTCACCGGTGTCGGCGGTCGCGAGCGGCCCGGCCAGCTCGATCGCCCGGTCGTGCTTGCCGAGCTCGACGAGCGTGCGTGCGAGCTTGCCTGCCACGAACGGCTGGTCGGCCGCGGCACGCTCGCCACCACCGACGGCGAGGGCTTTCTCGTACTCCACCGCCGCCGCCTCGAGCATCCCGCGTGCGCGGAGCATGCCGCCGAGCCTGGCGTGCTTCCGCGCGCGAAGGCCGACCTGCTCGAGGCCGACATTCTCCGAGTCCTGACCGCCCTTGCCGAACTTGATCGGCTTGCCAGCACGCACCGCGGCCTGGCGATCCGGAGTCTTCAGGTGGCCGTGCCACGCCTTCTCGACGGCCGACCACGACAGCCCGAGCGTTTCGGCGACCGCACGCCGCGCACTCTTGCCGTCGCGCTGGGCAACCAGGCTGTCGCGGATGCCCTGGTACCCGACCTTGCCGTGGAGCCAGCCGACGAGCGTGTAGACCTCGGCGTAGGCGAGGGCCGCTGCCTCCTGGCTCGGCAGCTTCGCCATCGACGGGTGCATCTCGTCGAACGAGATCATCCGCCCCTTCTTGAGCGCGGCGGCGAGCAGCGCGTGCTCGGTCGCCGACAGCTGGACCTCCGGAGCCGTGCGCCAGCGCGTCTGTTCGAACCGGGCGAGCCCTTCCTGCAGCCAGACCGGCACGGTGTCGTTCGATAGCCGCGAGACCAGCAGGTGCGTGTACTCGTGCGCGAGCGTGTCCATCCACGGGTAACCGAAGATCGTCGCCCGCGGCGAGACGACCATCAGCTTGTTGTATTTCGACAGCGCGATCGTGCCGGTGGTCTCGATGTCGCTCTCGGTGAGCGGCGATAGCTTCGCGAGATCGCTCGGGCTGCCGAGCAACTCGACGCGGATCGCATCGCTCGGCTTGAGCCCGAGATCCGTGCCGATCGTCTCCCACGCGGCGTCGAGGACCTCGCCAGCGAGCCCCGCGATCGTCGCGTCTGGCCCCGGCGCATGGCTGATGATGAAGTGGCCCCTGGGCGACTTGACGTCGATGAACGTCTCGGTGACCGACAGCGTCGAGGCCGCGAGCTTGCGGGTCTGGCCGACGAGCCCGTCGACCGCGCCGTCCGGCACCTTGTCGAGCAGCTTGATCGCGAGCGCGTAGTCGTCGGTCTGGAACGCGAGCTCGGCCTTGAGCCACTTCACCTCGGCGGTGTCGGGCGCGCGCTTCTCGAGGTCGGCGAGCAGCATCCGCGCGTCGTCGAGGCGTGACGTCTGGAGAAACCGCGCCGCCTTGATGACATCGCCGGTGACCGTGCGATCGCGGCGCGCATGCGCGGTGGCCGAGGCGATGATCGTGACGAGCGCGAGCACGCCCAGCGATTGAACCAGCGCGCGCTTCATTTGGTCAGCTCGTCGTAATAACGGCGGAGCTGCTCGTCGTAGCCCTCGAGCGCGTTCGGGTCCTTCTTCTTCTTCGCCTCGAGGATCTCCTCGCGGTAGCGCGCGGGCGCCCGGTACTCGTCGGCGCCGGGGATCCGGATCGGCTCGTCGCTGATGTTGTTGCCTTCCTGAGCCTGGCGCGCGGCGCTGCGTGCGCGATCGCGGGCCTTCGCGAGGGCTTCGGCGGCGGCCCGGGTCGCCTCGCGGGTGCCCGATGGATCCTTTGCCTTCATCCGTTCATCGGCGGTTCCCATCTGCTGGATCGCGCCGCCGAGCTTCTTGCCAAGCTCCGCGCCGGTGTCGCCCGGTAGCTCGCCGCCGAGCTGCTTGGTCTTGTCACCCAGCTTCTTCGCGCGATCCTTGTTCATCGCCTCGCGGCGGCGCAGCCGGTCGAGCGCACGCAGATCGTCGGGCGACATGATCTGATCGGGGCGTGGCGACAGCGCCTGCAGCTCGTCGATGAGCTCCTTCGCGATCGGGCGCGCACGGCCGACCTCGTCGAGCGCATCCTGCGTCGCGTCGGCCCACTTCGATTTCGGATCGTCCTCCATCGCCGCCTCGAGCTCGCCGGCGATCGTGTCGAGGCTCTGCTTGCCCTGGTGCGCCATTCCGCTGGCCTCCGCGAGATCGCCATCGGCGACCATCGTCTCGACGTCCTCGAGCCGGGGCTCGACGATGTCGAGCTCCTCCTTCGCGAACGGCGTCAGCCCGGTCTCGTCGATATCCTTGAGCCTGCGCCGCAGCTTGTCGACGAGCGCGCCGACCTTCTTGCTCGCCTCGCGCCGCGCATCCTTCGAGACCTCGTCGGCCTTCTCGGCATAGGCCTCGAAGATCCGGTTGGCCTCGGCGGCGATGTCGTCCTGATCCTTGGCGACGTCTGCCAGCTCGTTCATCACCTCGTCGAGCTTCTTCTGCTCGTCGCTGAACCGATCGCCACGCAGCCCGGCGAGCGACCCCTCGAGCGCCGAGGCCGAGCGATCGTGTTGCGACCGACAGGTCTCGAGCTTGGCCTGCGCAGCCGCGGCTTGCCCCGCGCGCACGAGCTTGCGGACCTCGTCGAGGCAGCTCGCACCCTGCGTGGCCTGCATCGCGTCACGATGGACGTACTGATCGAGCACGTCCTCGGGCATGCCGCGGCGGTGCTTCTCGATCTCGGCGTAGGACCGGTCGAGCGCCTTCATCTCGCGCTCGATCTCGTCGAGCAGGCGCGGGTCCTTCGTACGCTCGTACTGCGCGAGCAGATCGGCGAGCCGCTTCTGGTGCGCGGCGATCTCGTCGGACAGATCGAGCACGCCCTCGAGCCGCTCGCGATCGAGCCAGTCCGCGAGCACGAGCGTGTCGTCCTCGAGCTCGCCGATCATCCGGATGTCGAGGCTCGCGTACGCACCGCGCACGGCGCCCTTGCCCTTCGGGATCCATCGCGCCTCGCTCGTCGCGAGCTTGTCGAGGCGCTCGCGCATCTGCGACAGCGCCTTGCGCATCGTGTCCGAGGCGTGCGGGTCCTTCTCGAACGCGGCGGTCACCGAGCCCAGCTCGATCACGGTCTCGCGGAGCTGGCGCGCGAGCTCCTCGCGTAGGCCCAGGTCGTCGGCGGGCATCGTCAGGCGGCCGCCGAGGTTCTTGAGGATCTTCTCGGCGACTTCCTGGTGCCGGCCGAGCGTCTCCTCGTGGCGTTCGCGTGGGCTCACGACCTTGAGTCGCAGCTCGCGCGATCTGCCGACGTTCGCACCACCGACGTTGTTGTTGTCCTTCGACTCGATCCAGTAGCGAACCTCGCCGCCGCTCGGCACCTGGACCTCGGCGATGTCCCATAGCACCTTGCCCTGCGCACGGGCCGACGCGAAGTCGAGCGCGAGTGCCTTCTTGCCGCGGTCCTTGCCGGACTCCCACACGAGATCGGCGGACGTGATCCCGAAATCGTCCTCGATGACGTACGCGAGCTCGACGCGGCGCAGGTTCGTGACGTCGAGCGGATCGGCAGGCGCCATCAGCTGGACGATCGGGGCCTGATCGGGCTCGGCCTCGATCACGCGCGGCGTGGTCTCGATCGAGCGCGCGCCCGATGGCGAGACCAGCGCGAATCGATAGCGGGCAGAGCTCGTGATCGACAGCCGCACCGTGAGCTGATCGTCGACAAGCATCGCGGGCAGGACGCGTGCGGGCTCGGTTCCCTCCCCCTCGATCACGAGCTCGGCGGTACGCGACGGCAGCAGCACGCGCGCGCGCAGCGTGACCGCGGTACCCGGCAGGCCACGGAGATCGCCAGACGACGACGGTAGCGTCACCGGTGCGCGCTTGGTGTAGGCGGGTGCCTCCAGCGTCGCCTCGAGATCGCCGACGAGCGGCACGTCGGAGAGCTGCGCACCATCGTAGGGCGAGGCCGGCGACAGCACGAGCGTACGCCACCCGCCACGGACGATGCCGGGGGCGACGATCAAGAGGAGCGCGTTCGCGGCCGCGGCGCCGATCGCCCACCGCCACGCGCGCCGCAGCTCCTCGGGATCGAACAGCTTCGCGGGCTCGACGGCGGCGATCCGGACCTGGGTCGCGGTGATCAGCGCGTCGACGAGCTGCGGTGACGGCGCACCGGCGCGCGCCGGCGCTCGCGCGAGCTCGACCGCGGACAGCAGGTCGGATGCCACGGCGTGCTCGCGCTTGCCGACCCAGCGGGCGACCGCGGCATCGTCGGTGTAGCGACGGCGTGGCAGGAGGAAGCCGATGACGACGGCGCCGAGCACGAGGGTCGCCGCGGCGAGCCCGGCCGTCCCGAGCACCGCGATCGTCGTCGCGCGGCTGTCCCCGAGCAGGTATCCGAGCACGGGCAGGATCAGCGCGAGGCCGCAGGCGGCGGCGACCGCGTACAGCGCGGCGCGTCGTGCCTCGTGGCGATACAGCAGCACGCGCACGCGCCCCAAGAAACCGGGTATCAACCCCGGGATCCCCTGACTCGAATGACGTGTGACGGCCACAATCTCGCCTTGCCGCGGAGCCCCGAGAGCATAGCGCTACGGAGGTCCTCCGACACCCCGCTCGGTACATGAGCTATAACCGCCCGGGCGTGAATAAGGCGGGACAGCGGGCGTCCATCCAGGCACATGGACGATCGAGCACCACTTCGGCTTCGGATGACCACGACCTGGTCATCGCGGCCCGCAAGGGTGATCGCGATGCGTTCAGGACGCTGTTTGAACGCTATCACCGCCGCGCCTATGCACTCGCCTTTGGTGTTCTGCGCCACCCCGACGACGCCCTCGACGTCGTCCAGGACGCATTCATCAAGGCTCACAAATATCTAGACAAGTTCGAAGGCAACTCCAGCTTCTACACCTGGCTGTATCGGATCGTGATGAACCTGGCCATCGACCACCTCCGCAAGCATCGACGGGTCAAGCCCGTCGAGCTCGACGAGTCCAAGCTGGAAGACAGTGCTGACCATGCACTGCTCCCGCGGATCCTCGGCGCGAACCCGGGGCGTGCCCTGATGGACAAGGAGATCCGTGCACGGATCGACGCCGCCCTCGAGGAGCTCTCGGAGAACCATCGCGCGGTCCTCGTGATGCGGGAGCTCGAAGGGCTCTCCTACGAGGAGATGGCCCAGGCGATGGGGTGCTCGAAGGGGACGATCATGTCCCGGCTGTTTCACGCGCGAAAGAACATGCAGAAGCGTCTCCTCGATCTGGTCGATCATCCGTCGCGCGAGCTGCTCGAGGAGCTCGGCATGAAGCCCGGCCAAACCGAGTCCGACGGTGACCCGATCGAAGCGGCAGAGCCGGAGCGCGCTCCGGCCGCCACTCCGTCCGCCACTCCGTCCGCGAGGAGTCGATGATGGCGCGCCCCGTCGCAGATAGCGATCTCATGCTGCACGCCGACGGCGAGCTCGACGAGCGTGCGGGTGCCGCGATCATCAAGCACCTCGAGAGCGATCCCGAGGCACGGACCAAGGTCGAGAGCGTGCGCGAGGTTGGCCAGCTGGTGCGCGGTCACCTCGAGCTGGCCGCCGATGCGGTCCACGATGCGCGGTTCGCGCGGATGTGGCGCGAGATCGATCAGGGGATCACCGAAGCGGCTCCGCGTGGCGTGTGGGCGCGGATGGTCGCGTGGCTCGATCGCCACCGCGGTCACGTTCTCACCGGTGCGGTCAGCGCTGGCGTCGTCGCGGCGATCGCGCTGGTCGTGCGTCCCGATACCGAGCCCGATGTTCGGCCCGACAGCTCGGGACCCCTCGAGGTCCTGCCAGCGTCGATGCGAACCGCGCCGGTCATCGAGTCACTCGACACGCCAGATGGTAGCGGCACCGTCATGAACTTCGAAGACGAAGACGGCCACACCACCGTGATCTGGGTGACTCCTGAAGATACCGTGGAGGGCATATGAGCGTCCGTAATCATCTGGCGTCGTCGTCGTGGGCCTCGATGATCGTGCTCGCGCTCGCGGGCACTGCCGCGGCCGACGCTCCGCAGCCCAGGCCGCGTACGACCGCCGGCACCGTGGCGGACCGCGTGCAACCGCATCGCATCCCGCTCGACGGTAAGAAGATCGCGCAGGCGCCGACCGTGAAGGTCACGTGCGAGGTCATCGAGATCAGCGCGACCACGGGCCCAAACCCGTCGACCGATCCAAAGCTGAAGGCGATGGAGAAGAAGCTCGCGAAGCAGCCGTGGTCGTTCAACCAATACAAGCTGCTCTCGCAGGATCAGAAGGTCCTGGAGAAGGGCAAGGTGGAGTCCTTGAAGCTCAAGTCGGGCTCGGGGACGGCGATGCTCGTCGAGACCGTCGACAAGTCCAAGGTGCGGCTCAACGTGAGCGAGGACCACGACGGCAAACGCGTCATCAACAGCACGTCGACCATCGCGGCCGGCGACTGGCTGATCGTCGGGCACCCGGTGCCGCCCAACAAAGACGGTCACTTGCTCGCGATGTCCTGCAAGTAACCGACGATCCAATTCCAAGCGGCCGAGCTGGAGCGAGCCAGCGGATGCTGGCGAGCGGGGCCGAGCTGTTGGTATACGAGGTTCATGAGGCTCCCGCGGATGTCGCGTCGCTGGTGGATCGCCAGCTCCGTGGCCGTCGGGATCTCGCTGCTGCTCGCGCTGGGGCTGCTCGTGATCTACCCGCGCGTCGGCGCTTCGATGATCCGCGAGAAGCTCGGTGCGAAGATCACCAGCCAGCTCGGCCGCGAGGTCAGGTTCGGCGCGATCGACGTCTCGCTCGGACGCGCCGTGCTGCGCGACGTCGTCATCCGCGGGCCCCACGACGGTGACACGCCGCTTGTCCACATCGACCGCATCGAGGTCGACTTCGATGCCCTGCGCTCGCTCGTCGGCTCGATCGAGCTCGGCGAGGCGCGGGTCGAGGGCGTGCTCGTCACGCTGCGGCGCGGCGTCGATGGCCGGGATAACGTCAGTGATGTGATCGACCGGCTGCGCGCCGATGGCAAGCGTGGCGGTGGCAAGCGGAGCGGATCGCTGATGCCGACGTCGATCACGGTCACCCGCGGCAAGCTCCTCGCGGATGATGCGATCACCGGCGCGACCGGCCTGATCGGCGATGGCGACGCGCGCTGGAAGCCTGGCGAGCTCGTCGCGCAGGCCCGCAACGTCACGGCTACCACGATCGGCGCACCGAAGGCCGCCGCGACGAAGATCGAGATCCGCAAGCGCACCGGCGAGCCACCGAGCATCGCGTTCGAGGGTGGTGAGCTCGCGCTGTGGCCCAAGCTCGCGCTCTCGGGGATCAGCGGCCAGGTGCTCGCGAACCCCGACCAGCGGGGCGAGTACGCGCTCGAGCTCGCCGGTGGCTACGGCGGCGTGCCCGGAAATCTATGGACCGCGAAGGGCGCGCTCGATACCCGCGCGCTCACCGCGTCGATCGATCTCGAGGCCGCCAAGTTCCAGCTCGATCGGCTGGCGCCGATCCTCGAGCGCACGCCGGTCGTCGACTACGCCACGACCTCGGTCGACACCAAGGTTCACCTCGAGCTCGATCGCGACGGCGGCACGTTCGGCGGCGAGTTCCACCTCTACGGCCTCAACGTCGGCCATCCGATGATCGCGGACAAGGAGGTCCACGATCTCGATCTGTCCGGCAAGATCGACGGCAGCTTCAGCCGCAGCGAACGCCGGCTGGAGCTGACGCGCGGAGACTTCGTCGCTCGCAACATGCCGTTCTCGATCACCGGCGCGGTCGCACGGCCGCGCAAGATCGTCGAGACGACTCCCAGCGCGCCGATATCGACGCCCGCGACCGTCCCCGCGACGCCCGCGACCGTCCAGCGAACCGCGATTGTCCAGCGGACCGAGACCGGAGAGCCGATCGCGCGGCTTGGGCCCGGTGGCATCCATTCGCTCGAGCTGCGACTCGTCATCCCCCCGATCGACTGCCAACGCGTGCTGTCGGCGATCCCCGCGGAGATGGCCCCCTATATGATGGGCTACAAGCTGCGTGGCGTGTTCGACACCGACGTCCACCTCGACGTCGACTGGGCCGATCTCGATGCGACGAAGCTCGGTGGCCACGTCGGCATCAAGCACTGCAAGGTCGTCGATCAGCCCGCGGACTCGCCGAAGCGCCTCAAGGAGGAGTTCGAGCACTACGTCGAGGTCGAGAAGGGCCAGTGGATGTCGTTCGTGGTCGGCCCGACGAACGAGGACTTCGTCCCCCTCCAGGACATCTCGCCGTACCTCATCAAGTCGATCATGAGCACCGAGGACTCGGCGTTCTACTCGCACCGCGGGTTCATCACCTCCGAGTTTCGGACCGCGCTCATCAAGGATTTCAAGGCCGGCAAGTTCAAGTACGGCGCGTCGTCGATCACGATGCAGATGGTCAAGAACGTCCTGCTCTATCGCGAGAAGACGCTCGCCCGGAAGCTCCAGGAGCTCTACCTGACCTGGCACGTCGAGAACACCCTGACCAAGGACCGGATCCTCGAGATCTACTTCAACGTGATCGAGTACGGGCCGGCGCTCTATGGCATCGGCCCGGCGTCGCGGCACTTCTTCGGCAAGCCGCCGAAGGACCTCAACGCGGTCGAGGCGGCGTTCTTCTCGTCGATCCTGCCGGCGCCGAAGGAGCGCTACAAGCAGTACTGCGCCGGCACGCTGACCAAGTGGACGAGCAGCAAGATCAACCGGATCCTCGCCATCATGCTGAAGCGGGATCGGCTGACACAGAGCGAATATGATCAGGCGCTCGCGACGCCGCTGTTGTTCGTGAAGGACGGGAGCGAGACCGAGGAGGAGTGCATGAAGCGCGTGAAGAAGGCGATCAAGAACGCGCGGTCGACGAGCCCGCCGAAGAAGTAGTGGGCTGCCCGGAGCGTGATCTGCGCTGCAAATGAGGCGCGCGGACGTGTTGGGGCTGCCAAGGCCGTGTAAGATGGCAGGCACGATCGCTGTCGGGCAGCGTCGGGAGGAGTCTCGTGCGGACACTAGCTTTACTCGTGGTGGCAGCGGCGTGCAGTGGCACTGCCGGAAACAATGAACTGCTCGTGGACTCTGTCAGTCCCGGCTTTGGACCGCTCTCGGGTGGCACGCGTGTCGTGATCACCGGCGGCGGGTTCCTCAACGGTGGCGCGAGTCCCAATCGCGTGCTGTTCGGCGTCCAGGAGTCGCCGCAGGCCGGCGCCGTCGACGACGCGACGCTCGAGGTCGTGGTGCCGGCGGGCGAGGCTGCCGGTGACGTGCCGGTCACGGTGTTCAACCGCAACGGCAACGTCGTGGCGATGGGCAAGTTCAAGTACAGCTCCGAGCCGACCATCACGACGGTCACGCCCGCGAACGTCCTGTTCTCGACCGACGACACCACCGTGACGGTCAACGGCACGGGCTTCCAGGACGAGAACGCCGGTCGCCCGACGGTGCTCGTCGATGGCGAGGCGGCGATCGATGTCCAGGTGCTCAGCGACACCCAGATCACGTTCACGGCGAAGCCGGGCGAGATCCTCGCGAAGCCGACGATCGAGATCGTCAACGCGCGTGGCGATGCAGAGAAGCTCAAGTCCTTCCGTTACGTCCCGAGCATGTCGCCGGGGCTGTTCGTGTTTCCGAAGAACACGACCCAGGTCTTCGCGGTGTTTTTCAATCCGGCGACGATGCAGACCACCACGCTGCCCAAGAAGGACACGAACACGACGCAGTTCGGATTCCGCGCGATCGTCGCGGACGCCGCGGGCGACTTCACGGTGATCGGCCGTGACAATCGCGTCGGCAAGCTCGACATGGCCAACCAGGTGCTGATCAACCCGGTGACGATGAACCAGCCGCGGATCTCGGGCCTCTCGCAGGTCGGCGCGACGCTGTTCGCGGTCAACCGCAGCCCGCTCGAGTTCGGCACTTTCAACGCGACGACGCTGGCGTTCACCCAGATCGCGACACTGAGCGGCCAGAACCCCGGCCTCGCGTACGACGGCACGACGATGTTCGCGTTCTTGAACCGTCAGATCTCGACGATCAACACGACGACCGGCGCGCGTGGCACGCCGATCGCGCTGTCGCCGGCGAACCTCGAGGTCAGCGAGGCTCGCTTCCTCGGCGGCACGCTGTACGCGGCGGCCGGGAACCAGGGCAACGTCAACCAGATCGTCTCCATCAACCCGACGACCGGTGTGGTCACCACGCTGGTCACGCTCAACGGGCTCACCCTGTCGGGCCTCGAAGTCTTCACTCCGTAGGAATCGCCCATGCGCAACCACCTCTACATTCTCGCGCTCGTCGCGGCGATCGGCTGCGGCGAGGTCACGGACAACGTTGGCAAGGGTGACGACCCGACGATCGCGGCGGTCGCCCCGGCCACCGGCGGAATCGTCGGCGGCGTCACGATCACGGTCACCGGGACCAACTTTCAGAGCGACGGAACGCCGCTGGTCGTCGTCGGTGGCGTGCTCGCCACCGACGTCATGGTGACGAGCGACACCCAGCTCACGTTCACGCTGCCCGAGAACGATCGGGAAGGCGCCGTCGTCGACGTCACGATCTCGACGAAGGATGGCTTCGCGACGATGGCCGAGGCGTTCACGTACAACGTGCGCCCCTCGGTGATCTCCGTAGAGCCCCGCATCGGGCGGGGCGCTGGTGGCACGCCCATCACGATCCGTGGTCGTGGCTTCCAGGATGCCGGGACCACCGCGATCTCGATCGCTGGTGGCATGGCGACCAACGTCACCGTCGTCAACGACACGACGATCACGGCGACCACCGCCGCGGTCATGATGGGCACCCCGGCCTTCGAGCCGCTCGACGTCACGTTCCAGAACGGCAACGGCGACACCACGCTGAAGTCCGCGTTCTCGGTCACCAAGCCGGGGTTGCTCGCGCTCGAGGGCTCGTGCTGTGGCAGCCAGCGAATCTTTCACGTCGACATCGGCACCGGCATCGTCAAGTCGATCGTGTCCGCCGAGCTCAAGATCCACGGCTGCGCGACCAGCCCCGGTGGCCAGGTCTTCGCGACGACCGGGCGCAACAAGGCACCGCAGCTGCACCGCCTCGTCCGGCTCGATCCACTGACCGGTGTGGTCAACGTGATCGGCCCGCTCAACGATACGGCCGTCATCCCGTTGAACCACGGCATCAGCACGATGACGTTCGTCGGCAACAACCTGTTCGGGATCGATACCGAGCAGCCGACCGGCGCCAACCGCCGCCTCGTCTCGATCGATCCGGCGACCGGTACGGTGGGTGTGATCGGCGCGAGCGCGATGAACGTCCAGCAGATCTCGGCGATCGCGACGCGTGACGCGACCAGCGTGTTCGTCGCCGACCGGTCGAACGAGTCGCTCGACAACGCGAACACCACGAGCTCGGTGCTGACGACCGGCCTCGCGATGGTCGGCGGTACGAATGCGCCCGTGAAGGGCCTCGTCAATGTCGGTGGGACGCTGTACCTGTCCGAGCGCAACAACCCGGCGTCGATCTACTCGGTCATGCAGGGCGCGAACGCCGCGCTGACCCGCATCGCGACCGTCCCGGCGATCGTCGTCGGGCTCTGCGAGACGCCGTCGTCGTTCTGAGACAACTCGCCGCGGCACGCCGGACGCGGTCTGGTGTTATGGCTCTGGCCATGGGCAGGCTCGTGCTGATCATGATGTTGTGGTTCGGCGGTCCCGCGATGGCAGACGAGCCGGCGGCGCGAACGGTGCGCCAGCACGAGATCCTCCAGCACCGACCATCGGGGTTCTGGACCTCCAACCGGCCCGCGGAGCACGGCGCTTACCGATGGCGTCTCCTCGGGATCGGGGTCGTGCTCGCGGGGATCACGGGCCTCGTGATGTGGCGCCTCGTCCGCAAGGCGAGCGCTGCACGGCGCGCCGGGCCGCCCGCAAGTCAGTAAGTTGTCCCCCGCGGCCGGCAGCGCGACGCTCGGCGCATGCGTGCCGCGCTCGCCCTGCTGCCTGGCCTGATCTCGGGCCTGATCGCCGCGGTCGCGAGCACGGCTCGTGCGGATGACGCCACGGGCGCCGCTGCGAGCGGGGATGCTGCGCTCGGTGTCGGTGTGGCGATCGGCGCAGGCGGGCAGGGCGGCGCGACGTACAGCGCGATCGACCTCGGGCTCGACGTCGCCTGGCGCGGAGCCCGGCTCGGTCTCGGCGGACGCGGCGTGTGGCTCGACGGCACCTGGCGCACGCGAGACTGGCGGTCCGCCGCAGACGCGGTGCGCGTGATCCGGTTATTCGAGATCGCGGCAACCCCCGGCGGCGTGCAGCTCGCGCTCGCCGGTGGCAGCCTCGCTCCTGCGCAGCTCGCGCATGTGGCGGACGGCCACCGCGCGGTCCTCGACGATCGACCACGGACCGGCGCGCGGGCGGGGCTCGCGTCTCGAAGGTTCGCCGCGGGGCTCGAGATCGACGACGTACTCGAGCCGTCCCTGATCGGTGGCGCACTCGCGTGGCAGCTCGCGCCACCCTGGGGGGTGAGCGGAGCGACGGCGATCGATCCAGGGATCTCGAGTGAATCGCAGCCCAGATCCACGACCACGCTGGCAGCGATCGAGATCGCGGTCGCGCGGCGCTGGGAGCACGTGCGCGCGCGGACCGATGTCGGCGCCGGCATCGTTGGCGAGCCAGCGCTCGGAGCGTCCGCGGTCGCGTTCGCGGCGACGACGCTCGAGCGAGCTGGTGCCCGGTGGAGTGCGCGCGGCGAGCTTCGCGGCGGAACCGGCACCGTCGGCGCGGCCTTCGGTCCACTGCACCGCTACGAGCGCACGCGACATCTCGGCGAGGGCGGATTCGGTGGCGCGCTCGCGCTTGGCGTCGCTGGCACGCCTGGCTGGATCGAGCTCGGCGTGCGCGCGCGGCCCGAGCTCGGCGTGCTCGCGACGGCCTCCGCCGGAGCGCCGATGGGACGCTGGTTCCAGGCCGGTGGCTGGCTCGCGGCAGCCCGCGATACAACTGCAGGTGCAGCCGAGTTGCGTGTGTCGTGGGCCCGCCGGATGTCGAGCACGCTCGAGCTCGCGCGGATGATCACGGTGACCGACGAGATGGAGCCGGTCGTGGCGTGGAGCGCGAGCGTGTGGTTCGGCATCGCGAGCGACTGAGGCGAACCGATGAATTTCTGTCGGCGCGTAGCGCCGATGGAAATCACCTCGCGCCGAAGGAACCCGTTACGGGCGACTGAGCTGCAGCTTGCCAGGCGTTGCCAGCGCCGCCGGGTCGGTCTCGGTCTGGCGGCGGCCTGCTGCTTGCAGCTCGCGCGGCGATGCGCTGGCTTCTGTCGCTCGCGACCGTGCTCGCCGCCTGCGAGCCCCGCTACGTGGCGCAGCCGTTACCCGCGCTCGTCGTTCCCGAGGTCGCGAAGCCGATCGCGTCGCCTGTGCTCGCGCTTTACCCCGGCGAGCGGTTCGTGTTCGCGGTGCATCACAAGGGCTTCACGATCGCGCGTGCCGAGCTGGTGGTCGACGAGTGGCGCGTCCACAGCCGGCTGCGCACGACGAAGCTCGCGCAGATGTTTGCCACCGTCGAGCACGAGCTGACGACGACGCTCGACCGCGCCCGCACGCGACCCCTCGCCGCGACCGAGACGCTGGCGATCGATGGCAAGCGCGAGCTCGTCGAGACCGCGTTCGACGGTGCGCGTTACGCGATCGGCGGCAAGGCGCGATCGATCCCGGGTGGCAGCGCCCATAACGTGCACACCGCCCTCGGTGCGCTGCGCGCGTGGGCAAGCCCAGGTGGCGCAGCGGGCTACCTGTTCGTCGTCGTGGCCGGCGAGGTCTACCGGCTCGACGTCGAGCCGCCGCGCGTCGAAGATCTACGTGGGACGCGGACGCTGCGCTTCGATGCCCGGGTCCGCAGGCTCGGTGACGGTTCGGCGCCGATCACCGTCGCGATGTGGTTGTCGGACGACGACGCACGCGTTCCGCTGCGGATCGAGCTCGCGCAGGACGCGATGCGGCTCGCCGCCGAGAAGCTCGACGAGTGATGCATGCGAGCTCTGCCAGAGGTTGCCGGCTCTGCCGGCAGGGCGTCACGATGGTGTTGCTCGTGCACGACAGGTGGTCGGTGGCGGCACGCTCGAACGTTCTCAACCGGGTGATGCCTCGACCGCGATCGCGTGGTTCGACGATTGCACCGCCGGCGATGCCATGAGGCGTTCGAAGTCTGTCGCGATCTCTGTCGCGATCGCGGCAATCGGTATCGGTCTACCTGCGCTCGCGGTCGCCGACGATCTGCCACCGCTGATGGATCACGACAGTCCCGTGCTGTGCGCGCGCGACAAGGAGGGCGAGGTCTGGCGGATCCAGTGCAACCCGGCGACGAAGATCTGTTTGTACGCGGCCAATAACGAGCTCGACGAGAGCGGCAACCGCGTCAAGTCGCTCGAGCGTGCGCGCGCGTGCGCGACAGACGTCGCGGTCGATCGCGAGAAGCTCGAGGCTGCCGGCTTCAAGATGGTCAGCGGGCGCCCCGACGTGCCGTTTGGCTGGACGCGTGACGAGCGAGGACGCGTGTTCCAGGTCAACTTCGACCTCAAGCGCCGCATGTACTTCGGCGCCGCGTACACGCCGAAGAAGATCCTCGAGAACCCGCTCGAGAGCTCGCGCACGTCGATCGATTTCGGCCTCCTGATCTTCCACCTCAAGAGCGATGGCGAGACGCCGACGGTGCATCGCTTCCGGTTCGTCGAGGGCCAGGTCCACCTCGAGCCGTTCTCGGCGGAGCTCGTGATCGCGCACTACGACGTGTCGCGGCGCTTCCTCGATCCGTTGCTGCGGATCACGACGTTCGTCGGTCAGCCGCAGCGCCACGACCTCAAGCTCAACCTCGGCCTGTGGACGGAGGCCGGCGGGCTCGAGATCCACCGCACGGGCGAGGGCTACTCGCAGCTCTGGAAGCACGCGACCGCACAGGTCACGCTTGATCTCTGGCAGTCCCCGATCCTCGACTCGTTCATCCGGCTGCGCACCGGCATCGGGCTCGAAGGTCAACGCGACGAGGTCAACGGCTATCGCTCGGGGCTGACCGCGTCGTCCGCGCTCGAGATGGACTTCGTGCTCGACCCGAACGGCTTCCACAACTTCCGGCTCGAGCTCGCGCACGAGGTCCCTCGTTACTTCGTGGCAGTCAACAGCACGAGCAACTACGCGCAGCGACTGCGCGCGAAGGTGCAGTACGAGGCGATCGTGCTCGCGATCAACGATCAGCCCCTGACGCTCAAGCTCGCCGCAGGCGGCGAGAAGCGCGATGACATCCCCGGCGTACCCCATCAATGGGCGTTCGTGATGGACGCCGGATTGCGCTTCAGCCTGTGGGCACCGCCACGCCCGCGCTCCTGATCCAGGCTCTCGTGGTGGCGGTGTCGCTCGCGACGATCTCGTCCGCGCATGCGGAACCGTGCACGGGCATCACCGGCGGTGGCGGTCGGTTCGCGACCTGCTTCGATCTCGGCAACCGGCTCAGCGTGACGGCGGGCTCCGATGGGGTCGGCGGTGCGATCGCGCTGCGCCACGTGATCGGCTTCGACGACGAGCCCGATCTGGTGTGGAAGCTCGAGCACGTGATCGCGGATGCGACCCACGGCAGCTGGCAGGAGCGGTTCTCCGGCGCGCTGTATCGCGGCCGCTTCCTTCGCCACACCCGCCACGGGCACATCGTGCTGCCGCTCGGGACGCCGAAGAAGGTGTTCCTGCCGTTCGACATCGGCGGGCTCGTCGAGGCCGGGACCGTGCGCTGGGCGGGCAATGGTGACGCCGCGCAGACGTTGCGAATCGGCGTGGTCAAGACGGCCGCGTTGTTCGACTTCGCGCGCACGCGCAGCTTCCAGCGGCGCTTCGCGATCGGCCCGGTCGCGCGGTGGGACGTCGATGTCGATCGCGGCACCGGCTCGCTCGGCGCGGTCGACGAGCACGCGGTGTCGCTGTTCTCGACGCTGATGGCCGATCTTCACCTCGCGTCGAGGTCCGGCGTGCTCGCCGCAAATGTGCGAATCGAGGCGGGCACCGTGTGGCACAGCGATACCGGCTGGGTTCCGGAGGCTGTCGCCGAGGCCACGGTCGAGCGCATCGTGCTCGCGGTCAATGACCGGCCGATCGCGCTGGTCCTCGGCTTCAAGTACGAGACCGCGACCGAGGAGGCGATCGCCCGGGTCGGCGCGCGCATCGTGCTGTTCCACCGCGCCGATGCGCGCGTCAACTTGCGCCCGTTGCGGACCGCCGCGCGCTGAGCCCGCGCAGATCGCCCCACCGCCCGCGTTCCCCCTTGTCCGCCGCGCCCACGGTATCGTCGGGCGCTTGGCCGACGCAATCCAGCAGATGATCGAGCGCCATGGTGCGGACACGATCTGTCGGGTCCTCGAACCGTTGATGACGCCGGCGCGCATCGCGCGGATCGACACCGTGCTCGCCGCACGCCTGCAGTCGGTGATCACGATCGTCGAGGACACCTACGATCCGCGCAACGCCGCCGCGACGATCCGGACGACCGAGGCGATCGGACTCCACGAGCTCCACGTCATCGAGCCGCACCAGCGGTTCAGTGCCTCGGGCGGCGTCACGCTCGGCGCCCACAAGTGGATCACGATGGTGCGCTGGCCCCGCGCCGAGGACTCGATCGCCGCGCTGCGCGCACGCGGCTTTCGGGTCTTCGCCACGCTGCCCGGGGCGGACCACACGATCGATGATGTCGATGTCACGACGCCGGTCGCGGTCGCGTTCGGTAACGAGCGCGATGGTCTCACCGACAGCGCGATCGCGGCGTGCGATGGCGCCGTCGGCGTGCCGATGTACGGCTTCACCGAGAGCTTCAACCTGTCGGTCACGGTCGCGCTCGCGATGAGTCGGATCGCTGCTCGCCGGCGTGCCGCGATCGGGACCTCCGGAGATCTCGACGACGAGCTACGCCGCAAGCTGCGCGCGCGCTGGTTCGCGCTCAAGATCCGCGGCGCGATCGGGATCCTCGAGCGCACGCTATGAGCGCGCGCCTCGTCGATAACCTGGCATCGACGTGGCTTTCGGGACACGCCACGATGTGGCAATGCGGACGCAGTCGAGGGAGAATCCAGCTGCGCCTGGCGCATCATGCGGTCCCTCCCTTGCACGACACACGCGGTATGCCTCCGGGGAGGACGATGACCATGTGGACCCGGGGACATCAAGCCGCTGGCGCGGTGGCACCGGCCACGCCTCGAAAGTCCTCCCAGGCGAGCCGCGGCTCGAAGGCGCCGAAGCGGCCCCGGGCCTTATGGAAGACCATCCTGAAGTGGGCGGTGATCGTCGGGTTCGGCGGCGCGCTGCTGATGGTCGCGACGATCGCGTTCGTGTTCTGGATGTACGGCCGCGATCCGAGCCTCCCCGACTACAAGAAGCTCAGCGACTACCGGCCGAAGCAGGTCATCACGATCCTCGACGCCAACGACCGCCGGATCGGCGAGATCTACGGCCCCGACAAGAACATCGAGCGCCGGACGTTTGTCGCGTACGACAAGATCCCGCCGCACGTCGTCGATTCGTTCGTCGCGGCCGAGGACAACCGGTTCTGGACGCATACCGGCGTCGACTACTGGGGCATGTTCCGCGCGTTCATCACGAACCTCAAGTCGGGCAAGAAGCATGGCGCGTCGACGATCACCCAGCAGGTCGTCAAGACGTTCCTGCTCACGCCCGAGAAGACGTTCAAGCGCAAGATCCAGGAGATCATCATCGCGCGCCGTCTCGAGAAGTCTCTGAACAAGCAAGAGATCATGACGCTGTACCTGAACCAGATCTATTTCGGGAACAAGCGCTACGGAATCCAGGAAGCCGGGCGGTTCTACTTCGGCAAGGAGGTCGGCCAGCTCACCGTCGGTGAAGCCGCGCTGCTCGCGGCGTTGCCGCAGCGCCCGGAGGACCTCGCACCGAACCGCGCGAAGAATCAAAAGGACGCGAAGGCGCGCCAGATCTACGTGCTGAACCAGCTCGTCCACATGAAGAAGCTGACGCCCGCGGAGGCGCAGAAGTGGATGGACGCGCCGATCCAGGTCGTCAAGGATCCATTCCCGTACATGGACAGCGCGCCCGAGTGGGTCGCGCAGATCAAGAAGGAGCTCGTCGAGGAGCTGAAGCGCACCGGCAAGACCGAGCGCGATCTCGACACGATCGGCGGCACGGTTCGCACGACGCTCGACCCCGGCCTCCAGGCCAACGCCCAGCGCGCGCTCCAGCAAGGGCTGCGCGCCGTCGACAAGCGCCACAAGATCGGCCGTGCGAAGCGGTCGGTGAAACCCGAGGCCGTCGAGGCCGAGATCGGCAAGCTCGCGAAGGGGTTCCCCGGCAAGCTCAAGGCAAAGGAGACCTACGACGCGGTCGTCACGGCGGTGCACGACGACGATCAAGAGATCGCGGTCGACCTCGGCAAGTGGCCGGCGGCGATCGTGCTCGGGGACGATCAGGACGCGCGGTTCAACCCGCCCGACGCGACCGGCCAGGCAGGTGGCCAGGCAAATGGCCAGGCAGGTGGAAAGACGCTGAAGCCGAGCGAGCGGTTCAAGGTCGGCGATGTCGTCGAGGTGGCGAACGTGCCGGCCGACGCACCCGCGCCGAAGCACGCGAAGTACCGGGTCGGGTTCGCGCCCGGGCCGCAGGGCGCGGTCGTCGTGATCGAGGTCAAGTCACGCAAAGTGCGCGCGCTCGTCGGTGGTTACGCCGCGAAGCGGTTCGGCATCAACCGCGCGACCGACGCAGTCCGCCAGCCGGGCAGCTCGTTCAAGCCGTTCGTGTTCGCCGCCGGGATCGAGTCCAAGCAGTTCACGGCCGGCTCGCGGGTGCCCGACGCACCGCAGTTCTTCGAGAGCGTCGGCCCGGCGTGGCGCCCCAAGAACTACGACGGCAAGAACGAGGGCTACGTGCTGCTGCGCCACGCGCTCGCTCGCTCGATCAACACCGTGTCGATCAAGGTGACCGTCGACGTCGGCGCCGCGGCGATCGTCGACCTCGCGCACAAGCTCGGTATCCACAGCAAGCTGCCCGCGGAGAACTCGATCGCACTCGGCTCGGGCGAGGTCACGCCGCTCGAGATGACGAACGCGATCGCGACATTTGCAGCCGGTGGGGTCTACGCGCCGCCCCGCTTCGTCGAGGCGTTCGACGGCAAGGTCACGACGCCGGTCGCCGGCGAGCGCGTGATCGACGAGTCCGTCGCGTACGTCGTCGTCGACATGATGCGCTCCGTCGTCACCTCGGGGACCGGGCACCTCGCGAACGCGCTGAAGATCCCGATCGCCGGCAAGACCGGCACGTCGAACGAGTCGAAGGACGTCTGGTTTGTCGGCATGACGCCCGACTACGCGGTCGGCATCTGGATCGGCTACGACGATCCCAAACCGATGGGCAAGGAGACCGGTGGCACGACGGCGGTGCCGGTGTTCGTCGAGCTGATGAAGTCGATGAACCAGCCGGCGAAGCCGTTCCCGCGCCCGGGCGGCATCGTCGAGGCCAGAATCGATCGCGCGAGTGGATTGCTCGCGCCCGAGGACGCGCCGAAGAACACGATGATGACCGAGGTCTACCTCAAGGGCACTGCGCCGACCGAGATCGCGACCAAGGCCGGTGACGTCACCGACGCAAACGTCGTGCAGAGCGAGTACGAGGACTGATGTTCCGCGTCGTGGCGGCCCTCGGCGTCGTGCTATGCGCCGCGATTCCCGCTGCGCAGGCTGCCCCCGACGATTACCTCGCGCACCTCGCCGCGATCGTCGAGCGCCGGCTCGCCGAGCTCGCCGCCCGGCCCCCCAAGCCCGTGCCGCCGAAGCCGGTCGCGGTGAAGTGGAAGGCCGTACGGCTCGGCTCGATCGATCTCGGCGCGCCGCTCGTCGCGATGACGTCGGGCGATCTCGATGGTGACGGAGCCGGGGAGCTCTACGCGGTGACCTCGCGCGAGGTCGTCGCGATCACGCTGCGAGCGAACAAGCCGGTCGAGCTCGGGCGAGTCGCGTTCGGCGGTGATCGCGCGGTCCCGACTCCGCGTGATGTCGTCGGGACCGCCGTCATCGACGGCCGCGAGCTCGTCGCCTCCGCATCGCTGTGGGCACGCGAGCTCCGCGTCACGGTCGCCGGCAAGCTCGCAGGGCAGGCCGGCGGCACGGGCTTCCTGGTGTGCCCGGGCGATCGGTGGCAGCTCGCGCCGGGACGAAACTACTTCCCGTCGGGGTTCGGAGTCGCGTCGGCTGCATCGGGTGCAGCGGGCGTGCCGGGTTCATCGGGTACAGCCAGCGGGCCGGGTGCGTTGGTGGCCGGCACCGGCGGCGAGCTCTACACGGCGCGCTGCCGTGACCATGTCGATCGCGCGGGTGCCCCGCTGCGCGTGCGCGCGCAGCTCGCGGTCACCGGCCGGCTCGCCGTCGCCGTGTTGCGCTGTGCGACCGGTGCGGCGTGCCAGCCGGCCGGCTGGTTCGAGTACGCCAACGTCGGCGTCGCGTTCGAGCTCGCCGACGTCGATCGCGATGGCACCGCAGAGCTGATCAGCTCGAGCTTCGTCGCGCCTGGCGATCCCGACGTCGTCAAGGTCGTCTCGCTCGGCGGGGACGATCGCAAGCCAGTCTTCAAGAAGAGCTTCAACGGCGGCGTCGTCGGGATCGCGGTGGTCGAGACGACGTCACTCGACGCGCCGCTCGTGATCGCCGCGGTGCGCCTCGCTGGTGCGACCCGCATCGATCTGTGGAGGCTGAATTGAGCCGATTGCGGCACGTGCGATCAGCGCTCGCGCCGCTCGCGCTCTGCGTCGCCGCCGCCGCCGCGCAGGCCGAGACGCGACCGCATTATGGCGGCACCGTCGAGGCCTCGCTGCTCGGCGCGCCGGTCTCGCTCGACCCGAGCGCGGCACAGACCCATGCCGAGCTCACCGTCGTCGACCTCGTGTTCGACACCCTCTACCGCGTGGGCCCGGCGGGGCTCGTCCAGCCGCACCTCGCGGCGACGCTGCCCGAGCTCGACGCGTCGCGGACGAAGGTGACAATTGCGCTCCGCAAGGGCGTGCGGTTTCACGACGGGACGCCGCTGACGCCCGCCGACGTCGCCGCCTCGCTCGAGCGCGTGCGCACCACGCCCGCCAGGTGGACGGTCGCGCCGATCGCGTCGATCGCGGCGACCGCGGACACGCTCGAGCTCACGCTCCGCGCGCCGATCGCCGATCTCGCGATGCTGCTCGCTCAGTCGCACACGGCCGTGACGAAGGGCGGCAAGCCACCAAGCGTCGAGCGCGCGGTCGGTTCGGGACCGTTCGCGATCGAGAGCCTCGACCGTGTGCGCCGGCGGCTCCGGCTGAAGGCGTTCGACGATCACTTCGCGGGGCGGCCGTACCTCGATCAGCTCGTCCTCGGCTGGTACGACTCACCCGACGGCGAGGCGCGGCGGTTCGAGACCGGCGGCTCGCAACTCTCGGCGCGCGGGGTCGGTGCGTTTACCGGCTCGCAGCCCAAGTTTCGCGCGGACGACGTCGAGGGGCCGGCCGCGCTCCTCGTGTTCGTCGGCTTCGGGCGCGCGCACGCCGACGTCACGGCCGACGCCGGGTTCCGCCGCGCGCTCGATCTCGCGGTCGCGCGCGACGCGCTGAAGACGGTGACCTCGGGCGAGCGCGTGGTGCCTTCGCGCGAGCCGGTGCCTGTCGAAGCGGGCGGGCCGGCACTCTCCGCGGCCGCGCGGGCAGGCGACCTGCCGGCGGCCCAGGCCGTGCTGGCCGCCGCGGGCAAGCGGGTCAAGGCGCTCGCGCCCGATCAGCTCGCGAAGCTCAAGCTCGAGATCGTCGTCGAGGAGACCCGTCCCGACGACCGCGAGATCGCCGAGCGCGTGGCGCGTGCACTTGACAAGCTCGGCATCGCGTCGACCATCGTCGCGGCCCCGGCACACGCGTTCCGCGAGCGGATCGCCAGGGGCGCCGCGGATCTGTGGATCGGCCAGGTCGCGGTGCCGGTGACGAGCGCCGCGATGTGGTGGAGCGCCGCCTTCGCGATCGGCGGCGACGACTGGGCCGCGCGCCAGCTCGCGACCGGCACGATCGAGCCTGTCGCCGCTCAGAAGCAGTTCGCGCAGGCCTTGCCGATCGTGCCGCTGATGTTCCGCGCCGTGAAGCTGTGGCACCGCACCGACGTCCGCGGTCTGACGTTCGATGCGAGCGGCCGCCCGTGCTTCGCCGAGGTCCACCTGTTCGGCGAGCCCACGAGGTCGCGAGGCAAGCCGTGAAGCTGCGGGGCCGGTTCACGCTGACGCTCGCACTCGCCGCGCTCGTCCCGATCTCGGTCGCCGCGGTCGTGACCCGCGAGGTGATCGCCGAGAGCTACCGCTCGGACTACCAGGACACCCGGCGCACCGTGGAGCAGTCGATGCAGCGCGAGATCGCGCGGCTGTCCTCGCAGGTCACCGAGGCCACGGCCTCGCTCGCGAGCCAGCAGCATCCGTTTGTCGGCGGCATCCTGCGCGAGCTCAACAAGAACACGCTCGATACCAGCGCGCTGCGCAAGCTGCGCGAGCAGGGCGGGCCGGTCATGCGCGGGCTCTCCCTCGACATCTTGACCGTCACCGGACCCGACGACGCCGTGCTGATCTCGCCGCACTACCGCGCGGCCACCGGCGAGCCGAACCCGCTCGTCCGCCAGCGCGCGAGCTCGACCGCCGGCAAGGCCTACTTCGTGCGCGACAAGGTGATGACCGGGCCGACCGTCGAGACCGTGCTGGTTGCGCAGGCGGCGCAGCTGTCCCGCGATCAGGGCTACAGCGTTGGCGTGTGGGCCGGCCGGCGGGTCACCGACGACATCCTCGCCGCGGTGCGCCGCCCGGGTCGCGTCGACGCACGCATCGTCACGCCGACCGGCGAGGTGCTGGTCGCGCCGGCGAGCAAGGAGTGGACGAGCCTCGCCTCGGATCCGCCGAGCCGGATGCCGCTACCCGGTCCCGACGGCGTACCGGTCGGCTTCGTCGAGATCGCGGTGTCCGATGGCAACCTCGACGCCGTGCTTCGCAAGCTGACATACACCTCGGCCGGGCTCGCGCTGGCGGCGCTCGCGGCGGTCGTGCTGATCGGCCTCCTCGTCGCGCGCCGCACCGCCCGCGATCTCGATCTGCTCGTCGAGGGCTCGCTCGCGGCCTCGCGCGGCGATCTCGATCACCGCGTCCCGGTCCGCAGCAAGGACGAGGTCGGCGCGGTCGCCGCCGCGTTCAACTTCATGATGGAAGATCTGCGGACGTCGAAGGAGCGCCTGGTGATCGCCGAGCGCATCGCGGCGTGGCAGGAGATCGCGCGCCGACTCGCCCACGAGATCAAAAATCCACTGACGCCGATCCAGATGGCGATGGACACGCTCCGCAAGACCTGGAAGAAGCAGCACCCGAAGTTCGACGAGATCCTCGAGGAGTCGACCGCGACCGTCCTCGAGGAGGCCGATCGTCTCAAGCACATCGTCACCGAGTTCTCCGACTTCGCGCGGATGCCGAAGCCGAACTTCGGGCGCGTCGATCTCAACGACGTGGTCCGCTCCGCGGTCTCGCTGTATCAGGGCGCGGTGCCGGTCGAGGCCAAGCTGTTCGACAAGCTCCCCGAGCTCGACGCCGACAAGGGCCAGATGACCCAGGTCGTGCTCAACCTCGTCGAGAATGCGCGCGACGCAATCGGCCAGCGCGCCGACGGTCACATCGCGGTGTCGACCAAGCTCGGCGATGCCGGCGATCGCGCGATGTTCATCGTCGAGGACAACGGCCCCGGCGTCCCCAGCGACCTCAAGGACAAGGTGTTCGCGCCGTACTTCACGACGAAGCACGCGAAGGGCGGCACAGGCCTCGGGCTCGCGATCGTCCATCGCATCATCTCCGACCACGGCGGTCGGATCGCCGTGCACGACGTCCGCGGCGGCGGCGCCCGCTTCACGATCGAGCTACCGATGCGCAATGGCACGGCCCTGCTCGCATCGCGCTCGCGCGCCTAGTGGCAATGCCGCTCACTTTAGCGGCCTCGCTGGCACCTCGCACGCCCTCGCCAGATTGGCCGCCAAGGCGCCGAGCACGCCAAGTGTTTTTCAGGAGAGCGTGCTCGCGGTAGCACGAGAAGTCTAACGCTTGGCGATTTGGCGCCTTGGCGCCCAATCTGGAACGGGAAGCGTTTTGCGAACGCGTCGCTAAAGTGAGCGGCACTGCGCCTAGGGTTAATGGTTAGTGGTTGTCGGACGGACTGGTCCGGCTCTCGATGAAGTCGGAGCCCGGCGTCAGATCGACGTGGAAGTGGTTGCGGTGTGCCGCGTTGTAGTTCGGCGTCAGCACGATGTTCCACACCGCCGCGTCCTTGAGATCGCAGATCAGCTCGTGGAGAAACGCGTCCTTGCCGGGCTCGGTGGGCGCGGCACAGGTCTCCTCGGCGTTGGGATCGATCACCCAGTCGTCATTGACCGAGTAGAACGTATCGTCGCTCGTCGTGAAGCCCGCGAGATCGATCGCCGTCGCGTACGCGTGTTGCGAGATCCCGTTCGGGCAATCGGGCGGCGCCCCACCGCCGATGCACCGGTAGTTGTAGACGCCGTAATCGGTGACGAGCTTGACGTCCCGCTCGCGGAAGAACGGGGCGGCCTCCGCGAGTGACTTGAGGATCGTGCAGTCGCCGTACATCTGCGTGCGCGGGTTCGTCGCGCCGACGGTCTTGTAGAGCACGCCGTTGATCGGCATCTTCGCGGTGACCGGATCCTTGACGCCCGGCATCGCGGGGCCAACCGTGTACTCGATCTGGTACGTGTCCAGCCACTCGCGGCAGCTCGCGAGCTGGAGGTCGGCGATGGTGATGTCGACGCTGGCAGTCGCGACCGGCTCGTCGCCGTCGTAGGCGGTCGCGGTGAGCACGAGCGGGCCGGCGCTGCGGATCTCGACGAGCGCGTCGCCCTCGGCCGATAGATCGGAGAGCTGGCCGGTGCCGATCGCGAGCTCGAGCCGCGTCGGCGCGCCGGTGATCGCGAGGTCGATCGGCACCAGCGCCGCGAGCGCACCGTTCACGCCGAGCTGGTCGCGCGTGAAGCTCGCGCCGGGTGTTGGCGAGCTGAACGTGATGCCGACCGGCTCCGGCCCACCGACCTCGCCAGTGCACGCGGCCACGAGAAACACGCATGCGAGGAGCCGGTACATGGGGGGCATCTCATCCGCTCGGGTGCTCGCCGTCAAGCGCCGTATGGACCGGCCGAGATGGAGCGAGCCAGCGGACGCTGGCGAGCGGGGCCGGAATTGCTTTGCGAAGCCAAACGTTGGATGTATGAGGTCGAAGAAAGGTCGTCATGGCGAAGCTACCCGCGATCGAAGGCTGTCTCACCGCGCTGGTCACCCCGTTTCAGGGCGGCAAGATCGACTTCGACGCGCTCGCCAAGCTCGTGGACTGGCAGATCGAGCAGGGCGTCGACGGCATCGTCGCCGTCGGCACGACCGGCGAGTCGGCCACACTCGACGTCGACGAGCATGTCGCGGTGATTGCGGCGACCGTCAAGGCGGTGCGCGGCCGCGTGCCCGTGGTCGCCGGCGCGGGCGGTAACGCGACGACCGAGGCGCTCGAGCTGACCCACGCGTCCGAGCAGGCCGGCGCCGATGCGCTGCTGCACGTCACGCCGTATTACAACCGGCCGAGCCAGGAAGGCCTGTTCCGCCACTTCGAGGCGATCGCGAAGTCGACGAAGCTGCCGATCATCCTCTACAACGTGCCGACGCGCACCGCGTGCGATCTGCTGACCGACACCGTGGTCCGGCTCGCCGAGCTGCCGAACGTGATCGCCATCAAGGACGCGACCGGCAACCTCGTACGGGCCAGCGAGCTCGTCGCGAAGGTCGGCGACCGGCTGACGATCCTGTCGGGCGACGACGGCACCTCGTTCCCGCTCTACGCGGTCGGCGCCCGCGGCGTGATCTCGGTCGTGTCGAACATCGCGCCGCGCGCGATGAGTGACATGTGGGACGCGGTCAAGGCCGGCGACTGGGAGCGCGCGAAGCAGCGCCACTTCGAGCTGCGCGTGCTGAGCCAGATGCTGTTCGCCGAGCCGAGCCCCGCGCCGACCAAGGCCGCGCTGGCGATCCTCGGCCGCTGCTCGACGGATGTCCGGCTCCCGCTCGTCGCGGCGAGCGCCGGCCTCCACGATCAGCTGCGCACGGAGCTCCGCGCGCAGGGCATGCTGTGACCCCGCGGGTCTGCGTCCTCGGTCCGTCGGGCCGGATGGGGCGCGCGGTGATCGACGCCGCGGCCGGACGCAGCGAGCTCGCGATCACCGCGGCGGTCGATCGCGCGGATGCCGGCGGGCTCGGCATCACGGTGGCCCCTGGGGTGCTGTCGTCGGCCGATCTCGAGGCCGGCCTCGCT
The DNA here is from genome assembly GCA_046590445.1 of Kofleriaceae bacterium. Taxonomy (GTDB): domain Bacteria; phylum Myxococcota_A; class Polyangia; order Haliangiales; family Haliangiaceae; genus JABFXX01. Next base: position 2,944 of record JBKJUF010000684.1, on the reverse strand, counting down.
GCCAGCGACGTCTACGTCGACTTCACCTCTCCCGCTGCCACCCGTGCCGCCGCCGAGCTCGCGCGCGGTCGCAAGCACGCCGCGGTGATCGGCACGACCGGGCTATCGCGCGATGACGAGGCTGCGCTCGATGCGCTCGCCGCCGTCGCGCCGATCGTGGTCGCGGCGAACTTCTCGCTCGGCGTCAATCTGATGCTCGGCCTGGTCAAGACCGCAGCGCGCGCGCTCGGCACCGAGTGGGACGCCGAGGTCGTCGAGACCCACCACCGCGCCAAGCGCGATGCACCCTCGGGCACCGCCCTGATGATCGCCCGAGCGATCGCCGCCGGTCACGGCTCGGACTACGACCAGGTCAAGCGCCACACCCGGGACGGCGATGTCGGCGCCCGGCCGCGCGGCGAGATCGGCGTGGCCACGGTCCGCGGCGGTGACGTGATCGGCGAGCACACCGCGTTCTTCTTCGGCGGCGCCGAGCGCATCGAGATCTCGCACCGCGCTACCTCGCGCGCGATCTTCGCGGCCGGCGCGCTGCGCGCTGCGGCCTGGGTCGTCGGCAAGCCACCGGGCCGCTACGACATGCTCGCCGTCCTCGGCCTGTAGGCGACGCGGACTGGAATGATGCTAGGGTTTCCGCGCCGATGACCGCCACCGAACGCATCACGATGGTCGTCCTCATGGAGGACGGCTCCCGCGAAAAGTTCACGCTCTCGTCGTGGGTGGGCATCCCGCGCAAGCACGAGCTGATGTGGATCGGCGATGACCCGTACATGATCATCGAGGTCGAGTACGCGGTGTCCGAGGGGTTCTTCGGCGCGCGCAGCATCGACGCTGCAGGTGTCTACGTCCGGCGGCTCACCAAGGACGAGCAGGAGGCGGTCGCCCGCCGGCTCGCAAACCCGGTGCGCGGCAAGGACGAGCAGCCGTTTCGGCCCTGACGCTGCCGCCGATAGCCGATCAGTGCGGCACGACGACGTCGTACGCGTTGCCGCCGACCCGGTAGTACTTCCAGGCGCGATCGAAGGTCGCGGCACCGAACAGATTGACGACGATGCCGGCGACGATCAGCGCCTTCGCGGTGCCGCGCAGCGGGCGACCGCCGATCGCGACGAGCATCATCAGGAACACCAGGTAGTCGAGGCTGAACCGGTAGCCGAACTGGACCCAGCCGGAGTTCATGTAGAGCAGTGAGGGCAGGGCGACGAGCGCGACCGTGATCCACAGCGGCCGGTGCAGCGCGTTCTTGTCGCGCGGCCACACCACGTAGAGCAGCAGCGGCGTCGTCACCCACATCGCCACGCCGTGGCCGGAGACCTGGACGAACGGCGCGCGCGGCAACAGGTCCGGCAGCAGCGTGAACGCGACCGCGAGGTTGCGCTCGAGGTAGTGGTAGCTCGCGAGCCCGAACTGTTCGATCTGGACCTGCTGGCGCACCGGCCGGAAGTCGCCGAGCGCGAGGTAGCTGTGGCCGAACTCGGTGGGAGAACCAAACCGCACCTGGTTGTAGATCATGCCGAGGATCGCGAAGCCGACGATCGGGATCGCGAACCGCACGAGCGGCTTCACGAGCGCCCGCCGCATCGCCGCGCGGCCGGCTCGCAGGTTCATGCTCGCCGAGGCTCCGGCCAAGGTCTCGGTGACGGCGACGTGGCGCGCGGCCATCCGCCACGCCTCGAACAGGAACAGCGGGAACATGAACGCCATCGACGTCCGGGTCAGCGCCGCGGCCCCGAGCGCGAGGCCGGCGAGCAGCGGGCTCCTCGCCTCGATCGAGGCCCAGGCGTAGCCGAGCGCGAGCGCGACCCCGACGACGTGCGCCGTGTACCAGACCTTGCCCTGGACCGCCGAGAAGAACAGCACGCTGCCAAACCCGAGCATCGCGACGAGCCACAGATCGTCGACCAGGCTGCGCGTCGACAACCCGGCCGCGGCGAGCCGGCGCAGCACCGAGAACGCGAGCGGCAGGATCAGCGCCGCGATCACGATCGTCGGGATCACGTCGTTCGCGGCGCGCCCGTGGATCATCGCACCCGGCAGCATGATCAGCGACGGGACCGGCGGGAACGAGACGTACGCGGTGTGCCCGACGTTGCGCTTGAGCTGCGCGAGGTCGAGGTCGACGCCATCGACGGTGCGGAACGCGCGGCGGGTGACGAGGCGGCGGCCCGAGACCTGCGAGCCATCGACGAGCTCGACGGTCTCGACGATCGCCCAGTCGTCATTGGGCAGCGGCCGATCGACCGAGACCTGGCCGTGCAACCAGGCATCGGCCTGGTAGACGAAGTGCGGCGCGCCCGACTGCTTGCCGAGCCGCTCCCACGCCAGGACGCCGTAGACGACGAGCCCGATCGCGAACAGCGCGGCGAACAGGGCGGAGCTCTGGCGCACGACCCGACGATACCTCCGCCACGGCCGGCGGGCGAAGTTCGCGCCGCGTCGCCGTCGATCCGGCGTGGTAGCGTCAGCCGTCTCGATGAGCGGCCGAGAGGACCCGCCGGTGCAAGGGCCCTGGCTCGCCGTCGGGCTCGCCGGCCTCCTGCTCGCGATCGCGGTGTGGGAGATCGTCGCGACCCGTTACGCCGCAACTTGGGTCCCCGACGACGAGACGTGGCGGCGTGCGGCGGCGGTGGTCCGTGCGGGTCACCGGCCTGGCGATCTGATCGTGTTCGCGCCGGCGTGGGTCGATCCGGTCGGCCGCATGCACCTCGGTGATCTGATCCCGGTCGAGATGGCAGGCCGGATGGACGCCGATCGCTATGGTCGGATCTGGGAGGTCGCGCATGCGGGCGCACGAGCTGCCGAGACCGCGGCGCTACGCCCCATCGAGCAGCGGGTCGTCGGCGGGCTCGTGGTTCGCCGCTTCGAGCGCATGCCTGTCGAGATCCGCGCGGACATCCGCGAGCTCTTGCCCCACGCGCGGATCGCGGGGCCGGGCCGCCCGACGCTC
>JBKJUF010000618.1:0-3667 GCA_046590445.1 Kofleriaceae bacterium | reverse complement strand
CTCGTGGACGAGGGCGTCGCGCCGGCCGATGACTGGGAGATCGAGGCGGTCGCGTGGCTGCTCGCGCTCGCCGAGGGCGTCTCGCGCAAGTACGGCAAGCGAGCCCTCGCGGTGGTGCGCTCTACAGCGCAGGCGATTGCCGATCTGGCAGACGACGCACTCGCGCGCACGCAGCAGCAGCGCAACATCGCGTGGCCAGTCGTCGCAAGCATGGTTTCGCAGACTCCCTGGATGTCCGCGCTGGCGCGGATCGCCGGTCGGGTTGGTATGGACGTCGGCGCTGCCGCGCTCAAGTCGAAGCTCGCGAGCTTGGGTTTCACGCCGAACACGCTCGGCGTTCTGGAAGACGAGCTGAACCGTGAAGGACTCACGCTCGGCGGGCTAGCCAAGCCGTCGCGCCTCGCGACGTTTGCATCGGTCGGCAAGCAGGCGGCGTAGTCGCGTAGCTGCACATCACCGGTGCGCGCGTGGTGCGTGTCCCGGTTCGTGAACCCGCTCGCGCATGCGCGAGCACGGCGAGGCATTGCCTCGCGCAAGGAGAGACCATGGTGAAGAAGACCAAGCAGAGGAAGACCCGGCCCGAGATCCCGAGCGCGCTCGAGGAGGCGGGCGATGTCGACTGGAAGCCGCTCTATCGCGCGCTCCAGGAGTCGATCGACTGGGCGCTCGACATCGCGGCGACGCTCGCCGCGCCGTACCCCGAGGAGGTCGAGGCGATCGAGCGCGTGCGCGTGTTCGTGCGCGCCAAGCTCCTCGGCCGGCCGGCGCAGGTGCGGATCGCCGATGTGATGCTGACGTTCGGCATCATCATCGCGGCGATCGAGCGCGACCTGTCGCCCGACGGGCGCGCCGTGCTCGCGCCGTTCCGGTTCGCGGTCGGCGTGTCGGCGGCGTCGCTGCCCAACGTGTTTCGGATCCCCGCAGCCTCGGAGCTGTGGGAGCCGACGGTGACTCAGCACTGTCCGGGTGCGCACGCGGTCCCCACGCGCCGTGCGCCGCACATCCGTTACGTCGCGTGAAAGGAGAGAGCAGATGGCCAAGAAGAAGAAGCACAAGTTCAAGCAGCTCAAGCATCGCAACGCGGGACCACCGCGTGCACCGCGCACGGGGAAGCCCGAGGAGGAGACGCCCGGCAGGCGACTCGCGGTGACCGCCGCAGGTGCCGCGGGCACCGCACTCGCAGGATCGTTCCTCGCGCGTCAGGGCTGGGCTCCCAAGACGATCGCAGGCGCTCTCGCCGCAGTCGGAGCGGGTCTCGCCTGGAAGGGAGATGGCTCCACGGTCCGCAGCATCGGAACCGGGGCGATGTCGGCCGCCGGCAGTCAGCTCGCGCTGATGATGATCGACGATCGCGATCGTAAGACCGCGCCGGCCGCGCCGCCGAAGAAGCCGGCGAACTCGGACGGGCTCCCGGCGGGTGCACTGGAGGCAGCCTTCGAGCGCGCGCGTTCGCGGCTCGCGCTCGCGACCGACGAGATGCCGTCCGAGCTCGCGGCCTAGCAACCTGATCGGGGGTCGGGGTCGCGCGAGCACTGCAAGGCGTGGCCCTACAAGGAGAACAGCATGGACGAGTACGCCGATATCTATTACGTGGACGACAACCGCAACGCGAGCCGTGATCATCGGACGCAGGGCTCCGGCCCTGCATCGATCTTCCGGCCGCCGCTTGCTCATGGGCAGCCGGCTCGCACGGTCTACGTGCAGCCGCGTCCGGTGGCTACCCAGCCCGCGGCGCCCATGATCTATCCGCAGCAGCAGTTCTACGCGCAGCCGCAGCTGATGTATCCGCCGGGGTTTCCCCCGCAGAGCACGGCGGCGGCGCTTTTCGGCAAGCTGACCACTGGTCAGATCGTCGAGATGATCGCGCAGGGCTTCGCGGCGCTGCAGACGCTCCCCGGAGCGCCTGTTGCGACGCGGGAGACGTCCACGGATGTCGCAAATCTGATCCTGTTTCAGAACGCTCTCGCACACCATGCGAAGCGTGACGAGCAGGTCCGCACGCTCGGCAGCCTGGTGGCCAAGCTGGTGGGCTAGGAGGACGCAATGGCGAACAACACGCCTTCCTATCATCAGGTCGCGAGTCAGCCCGCCGATAGCGGCGGCTGGCTCGGGCGGTTCGGGAACTTCTTCGGTGGTGGTGGCACCCCCGGGTATCTCGGCGACGGGCAACCGTCGGCGGGATCCGGAGGTGGCATCCTCAGCGTGGCGACGCCTGCCTATCGGCCGGCGCCCGTGACGAAGCCGGAGAACGCCTCAAACGAGAGCGTCTCGACGGAGCCGAAAGCTCCGATCGAGCAGACGTCGACTGAGCATGCGGTCATGGCGCAAGCCGTGTACGCGTGCCCGCTCGATTCCGACCCGTTCGGGTCGGGACCGATCGCGATCGTGATCCCTCGCCAGGGCTAGCGAGCGCGACGACGTAACGACGCAGAAGTAGCAAATCAGAGCAGAGCGACCCCCAACAACCCGGCCGCGACGAGTCGTGCTCGCGCGTCCCCGGCCCCCGATCACTTTCGTTTCCCGAGGTCATCATGTCCAAGACGCAACCCATCATCCGCGACTGGTCCGACGGCTACGTCGCGCTCAAGACGCGCGCCGAACAGCTGCGCGGATCGATCGAGCTGAACCCCGACACGCCCGACTGGGAACGCTGGCCGCGCACGACCGGCGCCGATGTCGTCGCGATCGCCGCGTTCATCGATTCGCACCTTCGCGTCCAGCGCAGCTTCGCGAAGAGCGGGCTCGCACGGCGCTGGAGCGCGTGCCTCTCCGATCTCGAGCTCTACGCGATCCCGCGGCTCGGCGAGAGCTACTCCGAGAACCGGGCGTACTGGCGTTGTCTCGCCGCCGCGTTCGTCTATCTGTCGTCGGTCGAAGCGCCGCTCGCGGCGCAAGCGCGATGGACGACGCTACTCTCCGCGTTCGGCGAGCTGGCCGAGTACCGCAACGTCGGCCCGAAGGGTGCCACGCCGTTCAAGCAGTTCGACGGTGTGAAGACGTTCGATGACCTCTACATCGCGCAGTACAAGCACCTCCGCGACACGCGCGGCGCGGACAATCTCGACCCCGAGCCGGGCATGGGCGGCACTAACTTCCCGGTGCCACGATCGACGAACGCGGACGTGATCACGCTCGCCGACTACTGGACGAAGCAGCTCGGCAGCGTGAAGCAGGTCATGGGACACGACGGCACGGTGAAGCGGTGGCGAGCCACAGTCGCCGAGGTCAACCAGCTCGCGCGAGGCAAGGATCTCAACGCGGTCTACCCGAAGAACAACGGCTTCTGGCGCGTGCTCAAGAACACCGCGATCCAGGTCGCGGTTGCCGACGAGGCACCGAGCAAGTGGGACATGGCACTCGACTCGCTCAAGACGAGCGTGACGAACCTCCCCGAGAATCTCGCGAAGGGCGCGGAGGTCGTCGCGAGCAAGGTAGCGGGCGTCGCCAGTGACGTCGCCGAGGGTGCGGGGAAGATCGTCAACCAGGGCGCGAAGGGACTCTTCTCGGGCATCGGTACGCCGCTGCTCGTCGCGGGCGGACTCGTCGGCGCGTTCCTACTCCTGCGCCGCCGCGGTGGATCGCCGAAGGCGGAGTGAGCCATGGCGGATAGCACCTTCCCTCTTCTCGTCGGTGTCGGAGCGGGCGCAGCCGCGCTCTACTTCTGGCA
>JBKJUF010000422.1:0-6114 GCA_046590445.1 Kofleriaceae bacterium | reverse complement strand
GAGCATTGTCGAGCCGGACGAACGCGTTGAATGCGTCGCACAGCTCGGAGTTCTCGAGAACGGTGGCGGGGTGCCACACGCCGTGGCCGGTGATCGAGAACTCCGAGCTGTGCGACGCATTCAACGCGTTCGTCCGGCTCGACAATGCTCGCAACGCCGATGCGATCGCGGCGGGCACGAAGGAGCCGCTCAAGGAGTCGACGCCCGAGTTCGTCGTCAAAGCGTCGGGTATCCACCGCCGCTACGTCGAGGACAAGACCGGCCTCGTCGATCCCGAGCGGATGTGTCCGAACATCAAGGACCGTCCCGAGACCGAGCTCAGCATCCAGGCCGAGTACGCGGTCCATGCGGCCAAGGTCGCGCTCGCACGCGCAGGCCGTCACGGCGAGGATGTCGATCTGGTCGTGCTCGGCTGCTCGAACTTGCAGCGGCTCTATCCCGCGATCGCGATCGAGGTCCAGAACGCGATCGGCGCGCGAGGCTACGGCTTCGACATCTCGCTCGGCTGCTCGGCCGCGACCGGCGCAACCCAGCTCGCTTCCCAGGCCGTGCGGCTCGGGCAGGCCACGTGCGCGCTCGTCGTCGTCCCCGAGCTGACGACCGGCCACATGAACTGGAAAGAGCGCGACAGCCACTTCATCTTCGGCGATGCCTCGGTCGCGCTCGTGATCGAGCCCACCGCGAACGCGAAGCCCGGCTCGTGGGAGATCATCTCGACGCAGATGGCGTCGAAGTGGTCCAACACGATCCGCAACAACCGCGGATACCTCGATCGCTGCGATCCGGAGACCGAGAACGACGAGACCAGCAAGCTGTTCCACCAGCAGGGCCGCCGCGTCTTCAAGGACGTCGTGCCGTTGGCGGAGAAGTTCATCAAGGATCACCTCGCCGCGCACGATCTGACGCCGCAGCAGGTCGTCCGCTACTGGCTCCACCAGGCGAACGGGCCGATGAACGCGCTGATCGCGAAGCGCCTGCTCGGCCGCGAGTCGACCCGCGAGGAGGCGCCGATCATCCTCGACGAGTTCGGCAACACCGCCTCCGCCGGCTCGGTGATCGCGTTCTCGCGCCACAACGAGGACCTCCCTGCAGGCAGCTACGGCATGATGGCGTCGTTTGGCGCGGGCTACTCGCTCGGCTCGCTCCTGCTGCAGCGCCAGTAGCGGCGCAGATCACGGCTCGCGAGAATCGTCCCCGGGGCCGAGCTGGGTCCCGGGGTATAAGGAGGATATGTCCCGCAGGGTGATCCTCGGCTGTGCCGTGCTCGCGGCGTGTGGCGGCGATGACGGCGGCGCCGCGACGCCGGCGGAGTGCAACCCGTTCGGCACGAGTGGCTGCGTGCTGCCGTGGCCGTCGTCGGTCTACGAGCGCGAGGACACGACCTCGCGGACGGGCGTGCGGCTCGATCTGCCGCTCGGCGCGCTGCCGGTCAACTTCGACGGCATCGAGATCGATCCGGCCTGGATGAACAAGCGCACCGGGTTCTCGCCGATGTCGCAGATCCTGCTGACGTTCTCCGACGGCGTCGACGGCTCGAACCTCGCGTTCTACGACGACATCGGCGCGAGCCTCACCGATACGAGCCCCACGGTGATCGTCAACATGACCACCGGCGAGCGGGTCGCGCACTTCGCCGAGGTCGACGTCAACGAGATCGACAAGCCCGCGGAGCAAGTGCTCTACCTGCGCCCGGCGGTCCGCCTCGAGGGCGGCACCCGCTACGCGGTCGGCATCCGCAAGAGCCTGCGCGGCAAGACCGGCGCGGAGCTGCCGAGCACGCCCGCATTCCGCGCGATCCGCGACGACGACGCGTCGGGACACGTGCGCATGGATGCCGTCCGTGGCCGGTTTCCCGAGGTGTTCGCCGCGCTCGCGACCGCCGGCGTCCCCAAGGACGATCTGGTCGTCGCGTTCAACTTCATGACGTCCGACGACGCCTCGATGATCGTCGATCCGCTCGCCGCGCGTGACGCTGCGATGGCCGTGGTCGGCAATGCCGACAACGTGACGTACGCGATCACGTCGGACATGGCGAACCCCGAGGTTGGGATCGCCCGGATCGTGCGGCTGACGTACCAGACGCCGCAGATCGCTGACCTCACGGGCGCGACGGGCTTTCATCGCGACGCCGCCGGCAAGGTCACCGTGATGGGCGCGACGACGGCGTCCGCGAGCATCGTGATCCCGTCGTGCGCGACGCCGTCGACCAAGGCCGGCATCGTGATCTACGGCCACGGCTTCTTCGGCGGCCTCGACGAACCGACCGGTGCCTACGCCCGCCACTTTTCGAAGACCACGTGCAACGTCGTCATCGGCGGGGTGTGGCGCGGGATGTCCGCGGACGACGTCGCGGATGCGCTACTCGCCCTCAACGACCTCAACAAGATGCCCGGCTTCGGCGAACGGATCTGGCAGGGCCTGGTCGACTTCATGACGCTGACCAAGCTCGCGACCGGCAAGCTCGCGCGCGAGGTCATGGTCGACGATCCGACCACACCCGCCTCGATCGTCGACCCCGCGCGGCTCCTCTACTACGGCATCTCGCAGGGGCACATCCTCGGCAGCACGCTGTTCGCGTACGACCCGACGATGCGCCGCGCGGTGCTCGGCGTCGGCGGTGCGAACTGGGCGTTGATCTTCGAGCGCTCGAACAACTGGGCGGCCTACAGCCTGCCGCTCAAGGGTGCGTACGGTGGTGTCATGGGGTCGGTGATCCTCCAGCAGGTCGTCGAGATGGGCCTCGAGCTCCTCGATGGCGCCACCGCGATCCCGCAGCTGCGCTCCGGCGGGCTGCCCGGCACGCCACCGAAACAGATCCTCCAGCAGATGTCGATGGGCGATTGTGCGGTGCCGAACCTCGCGAGCGAGTACCAGGCGCGGTCGCTCGGCCTGCCGCTGCTCGGCCCGACGGTGAAGACGCCGTACGGGTTCACGCCGACCGAGGGTCCGCTCGCGAGCGGCTTCGTGATCATGAACGAGTCGCCGGAACCCCTCCCCCCCGTGTCCAACGAGACCTTCAACTACGACAACGAGGCGCACGAGAACCTGCGGGCCCGGGCGGCGACGATCCAGCAGATCACGCGGTTCGCCGAGACCGGCGAGATCGTGAACTTCTGCACCGGCGCCTGCGACTGCAAGGCCGGGAACTGCGGCCCCCTGATGTGATGGGACCACGCCTGTCGGCGGCGAGACCTGCCGCAGATCGGTGCGTACCAACTCGTGCCCACCGATCGAACGCTGACGTGTCAGGATCGAACGACGCGCATGCTGGCCGGTCTCGCTGTGACGATCGCCGCCTCGAGCGCATCCGCCGCACCGCAGACGCTGGGTGCTGAGGTAGACTCGCTCTGTGGTGCTATCGCGTGACGAGGTCGACGACATGTTGCGTCGCGCTGACCGCCAGCGGTTGACGTTGCGACGCGCGACCCGCGAGCTCCAAGCCTGTGGCGAGGTGATCCTTCGTGCGCGAGATTCCGCGGCGGACCATGGCAATCGACCTCGATGATCCGATCGCGTTGATGCTCGCCGCGCGCCGATGATCTGATCGTGACGCCTTGACGTCGACGCTCGTCCGTATTTCGGACAACGATCTCGCGCGGTTGCCCTGACGCCGGATGTCGGACCCACCTGATAGGGTTCTCGCGATGTTCGAACCGGCGACCCATGCACGTGACGGCGCCAGCGCCGACGACGTCCTGGCGCGCGCGCTCGCCCGGTTCGGGCACGAGTCGATGCGACCGGGGCAGGCGGACGTGATCAGCGACATCTTCGCCGGGCGACCGGTGATCGCCTGCATGCCGACCGGTGCCGGCAAGTCGCTCTGCTACCAGCTCCCGGCGGTCGTGCTCGGCGAGCGCGGCTACATCACGCTCGTCGTGTCCCCGCTGATCGCGCTGATGAAGGATCAGGTCGACGCGCTCACCGCGCGCGGCGTGCCGGCGGTGGCGTTGACATCGGCAGCGAGCGCCGACGAGCAGCGCGACATCCTCGAGGGGATCCGCGCCGGCATGTACACGCTCGTGTACGTCGCGCCCGAGCGGTTCCGCAGCCCGCGGTTCGTCGACGTGCTGCGCTCAATCAACGGTCGGCTCGGCCTGATCGCGATCGACGAGGCGCACTGCATCTCGGAGTGGGGCCACGACTTCCGTCCCGACTACCGTCGGCTCGGCGCGATCGTGAAGGAGCTCGGCTCGCCACGGATCGCGGCGTTCACCGCGACGGCGACCCCGGAGGTCCGGCTCGACATCGCGCACCAGCTCGGGATGACCGCCGCGAAGCTGCACGTCCGCGGCTTCGATCGCCCGAACCTGCACTACACGGTGATGAAGGCCGGCGGCGCGGCGGACAAGGCGGAGAAGCTCGCGGAGCTCGTGCGGATGCGGGAGGGCGGCGTCGCGCTCGTCTACGCTGCAACCCGCAAGAACGCCGAGCAGTACGCCGCCGATCTCAAGAGCGCCGGCATGCGCGTGCGCGTCTACCACGCCGGGCTCGGCGATAACGTTCGCGAGAAGGCGCAGGACGTGTTCATGGCGGGGAAGCTCGACGTGATCGTCGCGACGAACGCGTTCGGTATGGGCGTCGACAAGAGCGACATCCGGCTCGTCGTCCACGCCGACATCCCGCGCAGCCCGGAGGCGTACTACCAGGAGGCCGGGCGCGGCGGCCGCGATGGTCGACCCACGCGTTGCGTGCTGCTGTTCAACCACAGCGACATCCGGCTCCAGGAGTACTTGATCGCCGCGTCGTATCCGACGGCCGACGTGCTGCGCGCGCTGTGGAAGCTGCTGCGCGATCAGCCCGGGCTCGGCGAGCTCACGGTGGAGAGTGACGCGCTCGAGGCCCGGCTGCGCAAGCACCTCGAGGCGGCCGGCCACAAGATCAACGGCGCGATCCTCGGCGCCGCGCTGCGCATCCTCGAGCGCCACGGCATGCTGAGGCGCGATGACGAGCGGATCGCGGCGACGCGCCCGTCCGTCGATTCGCCTCCCGGGCTGTTTCAGCCCCTCGACGTCGAGTCGCTCGCGCGGCGCGCCGACGTCGAACGCAGCAAGCTCCGGACGATGGTCGAGTACGCGTACTACCCGCGGTGCCGGCGGCAGATGGTCCTCGAGTACTTCGGAGACCAGGACTGGGCGAAGCGTGACCGCCAGTGCGGTGCCTGCGACAACTGCGATGCGATCGTCCACGGCAAGCCGGCGGGGCTGTCGGAGTCCGAGCAGAAGGCGATCCGGAGCATCCTTCTGCTCGTCGGCACGCTCGATGGCCGGCTCGGCCGGTCACGGATCGCGGCGATCGCTCTGGGGACCGAGGACGACCACAAGTTCGACGATGTCGCCGAGCGCGGCTGTCTCCGGGGCTGGTCGAAGAATGGCGTCATGGATCTGCTGCGCGCACTCGAGGGCGCGGGGCTTGTCGAGGCGTCGCGCGGCGAGTACCCGACGCTCAGCGCGACGCGACGCGGTGACCAGGTTGCAGTAGGGAGGCTCGACCCCATCGAGCTTGGTATCCAGATGCCGACGATCACGAAGAAGAGTCGCGCACCCCGGCGTCGACGCAGCTGAAGAACCGAGCCGCCGCGGCTGGGTCCCGCTACGCTGCCTCAAGCGAGCGTAAGCGAGCCCGCCAACGTTTCGAGCGGCGTGTCGACGACGGGGTTCCTGCGCGTCGCTTCACCGCAGCCGTTGCAAATTATTTTCGAGAATCGTCGCGTCGATCGGCCCGAGCCTCGAGGGTCACGCGGGCCACACAAGCCCGTGTGCATGTGACCTGCTGAGACAAAAACCTCGAAGCCGAGCACCGACGGACGCGCCTGTGCATCGGCAACGTGTGCCGCCGCATACGCGAATCGAGGTCGTGGAGGATGTTGTGAGGACACGAGGCCCTTGAGACCGACAAAGCTTCGATGAGAGTGCTCTCTCATGAGGCGAGATGCTCTCGGTTGTGTGGTCACGGTGCTGATGCTCACCGCGTGCTCGACGGCCTTCGAGCCGCAGCAATGCGCTGTGGACAAGGACTGCGGCGCCGGGCTCGTCTGCGAGATGCGCGGCGGCGAGCCGGTCTGCGTGCATCCCGAGGATGCGCCTCTCGTGATCGGGCAGAGCGCGCCGATCAGCG
>JBKJUF010000400.1:0-15124 GCA_046590445.1 Kofleriaceae bacterium | reverse complement strand
ACCAAGATCTGCGAGATCGACTCGTACTGCTGCACGAACACGTGGGACGCCACCTGCGTCGCGGCGGTGACGTCCACGTGCGGGGTGACCTGTTCCACCGGCTGTGGCAACAACATCTGCGAGTTCTGGAAGGGCGAGCTCTGCTCGACGTGTTCCGCCGACTGCGGCTCCTGCCCGCCGCAGGACTTCTCGATCTCCGCGAACCCGGCCAGCGCGACCGTCATCGCCGGACAGTCGACGACGTACACGATCGTCACCTCCGTCGTCGGCATTCCTGGGACGGTCAGCCTGTCGGTCTCGGGGCTGCCTGCGGGCGCGACGGGCTCGTTCAGCCCCACGTCGGTGACCTCGGGTCAGAGCGCGATCTTGACTGTCACGACGACGATCGGCGCCGTCGTCGGTACGAAGACGTTCACCGTCACCGGGACCGGGGGAGGGTTCAGCCGCAGCACCTCGCCGACGCTGACGATCCAGCCGGCGGCGGACTTCACGATCTCGGCGAGCCCGACCAGCGCGACGGTCTTCGCCGGGCAGTCGGCGACGTACACCATCGTCACGTCCGTCGTCGGCAGTCCGGGAACGGTCAACCTGTCGGTCTCGGGGCTGCCGGCGGGCGCGACGGCGACGTTCAGCCCGGCGTCGATGGCTGCCGGCCAGAGCTCGACGCTGACGGTGACGACGACGACCGGCGCCGTCCCCGGCACCTATCCACTCACCGTGACCGGCACCAATGGGGCGATCACCCGTACCGTCAGCGTGGGGCTGACCTATGCAACGTATACCTTCACGATCACCCGCATCGATCCGCCGTACGGTTGCACGTGCTCCGGCACCACCGTCACGATCAACTCGAGCGGTGGGTTCGTCTCGACCCCGCGCGTCGAGTTGCGGCGGGCGGGCAGCTCGACGGTAGTGGGCGTCCGGGTCGCGTTTGTCGACGCGAGCACGATCACCGCGGTCATTCCGTCGGGGCTGCCGCTCGGCCTGTTCGACATCACGGTGGTGAACCCGCCGAGCGATGGTGGCGTCGCTCAACTGACCAATGGATTCCGTATCGTTGCAATGCCGCCCCCCTCGATCGAGGCGATCGGACCGTCTCGCGGCAGTCCGGGATCGACCAACTTCGCGATGTCGATCTTCGGCGCGAACTTCCGCAACCCGGTCAAGGTCGAGTTGCTCGACCGCACGTTCACGGTCCGGGCGACGGTCCCATCGGTCGCGCCGACGAGCGCGACCCGGATCGACAGCACGTTCGCGGCGCTGCCATCGGTCGACGACGCCTATCTCGTACGTGTCACCAATCTCGACGAGACGACGTTTTCGACGTTCTCGGCCTTCATCGTCGGAGCGTCGGGCCCGTCCGGCAAGCTCCAACCGTTCGTCACGCTGCCCTCGACGCTGGTCACCGGGCGGCGCATGCTCGCCGGGACGACCGCCCGCGACGACCTCGGCAACACGTTCCTCTACGCGATCGGCGGCGATACCGGCGGCGCCACGCCGACGGTGCTCGACTCCGTCGAGGTCAGCCAGCTATCGAAGTTCGGCGCGCTCGGTGCCTGGAATCAGATCCGCGCGCCGAACAGGTTGACGACGCCGCGCGACGCGCCCACCGCGGTGGCGGTGCCGTTGTTCGATCCGATGGGCTCGCAGTTCGTTCCGATCAAGACCTACATCTACACGACCGGCGGCCGCAACGCGGCGGGCGCGGTGCTTGGCTCCGTCGAACGCGCGATGGTGTTGCGCAACGCCGACGCACCGAAGGTGACGTCGGCCGGAGTGTCGGCGACGGCCGGCTCGCTCGCGGGCGGCACGTGGTACTACAAGGTCTCGGCGATCCTCGCCGCGTCTGATCTGGACAACCCGGGCGGCGAGACGCTGCCGTCCGACGAGGAGATCATCACGATCGGCGCCAACAAGGCGGTCGATCTCACGTGGAGCGCGGTGACGGTGAACGGCACCGCGGCGACGAGGTACCGCGTGTACCGGACCGCCGCCGTCAACGGGACGTCGCAACAGGAGCTGTTGATCGCGACGGTCACTGGCACGGCCTACACCGACACCGGCGTGGCGGCCCAGACCGACCGCCCGCTGCCTTTGGGCTCGCTCGGGGTGTGGCGCGTGCAGGGACCAGCGCACGCGCGCCGCTGGGGCCACCAGGCCGCGGTGATCACCGACAGTACCGGCGCGCGGTTTCTGTACGTCCTCGGCGGCAAGACCACCGGGACGACGGGCTACCTCGCCTCGGTCGAGGTCTCGCCGATCGACACGCTGGGGAACCTCGGCGCGTTCAGATCGACCGGGACGACCGCGATGTTGACGGCCCGCGCATTCTTTTCCCTCGTCGTCGAGACCGCCGCGAACGTCGCCGGGTTCACCGGCTCGGCCCGGCTGATCACGACCGGCGGCGTCGAGGCGACGGGCGCCGCGAGCGCGAAGGTCGAGTTCTCCAACGCCGTCAACGGCGGCGGCAACGGCGCGTGGACGGCGAGCGGACTCAACCTTCAGAGCCGTGCCGGCGTGATGTCGGTGATCGCCAGCAACAAGCTGTTCTGCATGGGTGGCGCGTCGGGGGCGACGAACACGACGTTCACCAGCATCCTCTCCGGCGGCCGCAACGTCGCGTTCAATCCAGACGGCACGATCGGCTCTCCGATGCAGTCGACCGCGAACGGGTTCCCCGCCCCACGAGCCCTCGGGGCCGCGATCGTCGGGTCGGGGTTCATCTACTTCACGGGCGGTACGGCCACCGGCACCGACGCAGTCAACACCGTTTACCAGACCTTCTGACGAAGGGCCGGTGCATACGAACCTCCGTGTGCTCAGCGCGCCGGTCCGCGACTCACAGCGTTGCCGGCCGGAACGAGTAGACGACCACCACGCTCCAGTCGGTGGTATCGACGACCATCGGCACGCCGAAGTCGAGCGTCTGGCTGACGACGGGCGTGAAGTCACGGGTGCCGGAGGTCGTGGGCGGAGTCGTGCGCGGACACGCCGCACCACCCGATCTACAGCTCACGTCCACGTCCACGCCCAGGACCTCGACATGGTCGCTGAACATGTAGGCAATGTTCGATCGCACCTGGACGCGCGGTGCCGTGGCGACCAGCTCGGTTCCGGTCGAGCTCCACTTGCCGTTCGCATCCACGATCACCTCGGCGCGGATCGCGGATGCGATGTTCGCGTCGACCACCTGCGTCACCACGCCAGGCTCCACGCTCCTGAAGTTCGCCCAGGCGCTCCCAGGGGCGGCAAGGACGGTCACGGCGACGACGAGGATAGAAGCTGTGGACTTGCCCATGTCCAGAGGTATCGGCAATGCTCGCAAAAGCTGTAGGCCCCCGCTCGCGATTCTGCTGTCCTACATCCGCGGCGTCCGTGCGCAGGCTAGCTCGACGACGCGGCCTGACCGTCGTCGTACGGCAGGTCGGCGTAGTCTTCGCGGTAGAGCTCGCCGAGCTTGCGCTTGACGAACACGTCGATCAGGTCCGGGTCGTACATCTTGCCGGCCGTCTTCAGCAGCACGGCCTCGCACTCCTCGAGCGGCAGCGCGGCCTTGTAGGGCCGATCGGTCGACATCGCGTCGTACGCGTCGGCGATCGCGACGATCCGCGCGACCAGCGGGATGTCGTCGGACTTCATCTTGTCGGGGTAGCCCGAGCCGTCCCACCGCTCGTGGTGGTTGCGCACCGCTGGCATGATCGGATGCAGCATCTCGATCTTCGACGCGATGTCGTAGCCCTTCACCGGGTGCTCGCGCATGTGGATCCACTCGATATCGTCGAGCGGGCCCGGCTTGAGCAGCACGGCGTCCTTGATGCCGATCTTGCCGATGTCGTGGAGGAACGCGCCGAACTCGAGGGTCTCGAGGCCCTCGAGCGGGTAGCCCGCCTCGCGCGCGAGCACGAGCGAGTACGCGGCGACCCGGCCGCAGTGGCCCTTGGTGTACGGATCCTTCGCTTCGATCGCCTCGGCGAGCCCGAACAGCGCCTGGCGGTTCGCGATCTTGAGCTTCGCGTAGCTCTCCTCGAGCTCCTTGTTGCGCTCCTTGACGACGACATCGAGCAGGGTCTCGCGGCGCTGTAGCCTCTGCTGATCGACCGACAGCTTGCGGACGAGCTCGCGCTGCTCCTCGACGAGGTTCAGCAGCTTGACGCCCTCGCCGACGAGCGCGACCAGGCGGCTGCGCTCGCTCGGCTTGGCGACCAGGCGGATGATGATGCCGGCGTGGTGCGGCCGGTAGTCGAGCTCGACGGCCTCGTCGGGCGACGTCACGAGCACGATACGCAGCGCCTCGGGGCTGTGCAGGATGCTCGCCTCGAGCAAGCTGACGCCATCGAAGCTGCCGGACACGTGGTAGCTGACGATCACGTGCGCGGGCTGCGAGCGCAGCTTGTTGAGCGCCTCGACCGTCGAGCGCGCCGTCTCGACGGCCAGCCCTAATCCCCCCAGCAACTCGGCGAGCTCACCGAGCGCCTCGACCTGCGGATGTGCCACCAGGGCACGGAAGCGCCGACTCACGCACGTGACTATATCCGTGGCAAACCCCCAGGCAATGGGTAGATTGCCAGCCTCACCGGGACCAGCCCGGGCCCCACCTGGCGCCTCACGACGACGACCGACGACGCCTCCACGACATGCAACAAGAAGTCACGGGTAACCTCGCCGGCCTCAAGACGAGCGAGATCAAGTCACTGGAACGGCTCTATCGTCGGCGGGTCGCACCGACGGAGGTCGTGTCATCGGAGCTGGCCGCGCAGCTCGCCACACAGAGCGCCGAGCTGCACCGCCAGGTCGGCGTGCTGATCGACCGCCGCGGCACGATCCAGCACGTGATCGTCGGCGACGCCTCGAAGCTCGTGTTGCCGGATGTCGGCCGTATGCGCGGCGGGCAGGGCCGGTTTCGCGGCCTCCGGCTCGTTCACACGCACCTCCGCGGCGAGCCGCTGACCCGCGACGATCTCACCGACCTCGCGCTGCTCCGGCTCGACGCGGTCGCCGCGATCGGCGTGGACGCCGCCGGCCACCCCGGCAAGCTGTTCATCGGCCACCTGCTCGCCGACGCGCCGCCGGACCGGCCGTGGCACGAGCTCCCCGCCGAGCCGGCGACCGCGTCACGCACGAACTTCCTCGAGCTGATCGAGCGCCTGGAGGTCGACTACGGCCGCAAGCGCCGGGTCGCCGCGACCGACCGGGGCAAGGACCGCGCGCTGCTCGTCCATGTCGCCGTCGGCCGCAAGACCGACTCCGAGGCGCGGGTCGCCGAGCTCCGCGAGCTGTGCCGGACCGCCGGCGTCAAGGTGCTCGACGTGCTCGTGCAGCGCCGTCCCGAGGCCGACCCGAAGTTCCTCGTCGGCCGCGGCAAGCTCGAGGACATCCTGCTGCGCGCGATGCAGCTCGGAGCCGAGGTCGTGATCTTCGATCCGGACCTGACGCCCGGCCAGGCGCGCTCGATCAGCGACGCGACCGAGATGAAGATCATCGACCGCACGATGCTGATCCTCGACATCTTCGCGCAGCACGCGACGAGCCGGGACGGCAAGCTACAGGTCGAGCTCGCGCAGCTTCGCTACGCGCTGCCTCGGCTCGTCGAGAAGAACACGATGATGTCGCGGCTCACGGCGGGCCCCGGTGGCCAGGCCGGCCTTGGCGGACGCGGGCCCGGCGAGACCAAGCTCGAGATCAACCGCCGTCGCGCGCGCGAGCGGATCCAGATCCTCGAGAAGCGGCTCGAAGACCTCGCCGGCGATCGCCGGTTGCGGCGCCAGCGCCGGACCGACCGCGACGTCCCGATCCTCGCGATCTGCGGCTACACCAACGCCGGCAAGTCGACGCTGCTCAACGCGCTGACCCAGGGCGACGCGCTCGCCGCCGACAAGCTGTTCGCGACGCTCGATCCGATCAGCCGCCGGCTCCGGTTCCCGCAGGAGCGCGAGGTCGTGATCACCGACACCGTGGGCTTCATTCGCGATCTGCCCGAGGAGCTGACGCGGGCGTTCCGCGCGACGCTCGAGGAGATGGCGGATGCCGATCTGCTCGTCCACGTCGTCGATGCATCGGACGCCGATCGCGATCAGCACATCCGCGCCGTCGAGGGGATCCTCGCGGACCTCGGGCTCGGCGACAAGCCGCGCATCCTGGTCTGGAACAAGGCCGACCGGATCGACTCCGACGAGGCCGATCAGCTCGCCCGGCTCGACGGTGGCTTCGTGGTGTCCGCCCTCGATAGCGCGACCTTCGGACCGCTGCTCCTCGCGATCGAGCGCGGGCTGTTCCAGCAGGGCAAGGACACGCACCTCGCCCACGCGCAGGTGTGATCGCGCAGCACGCTGATCCCCGAGACGGGACGCTAGGGACGCGGACGCGCCCGGCGCACGAACCCGAGGGCGATCCCGGCGAGCAAGATCGCGCCACCGATGGCCGCATGGCTCGGCGGCTGTTCGCCGAACACCGCCCACGTGATCAGCGAGCTGCCGATCGGCTCGCCGAGGATCGCGAGCGCCACGAGGTGGGTCGGCGTGATCCGCACCGCGCGGTTCAGCAGGCTGTGCCCGACGAACGACGCGACGATCGCCGCGCCTGCCGAGGCGATGTACGCGTGCGCGGGCAACGCGGTGACGTCGGCGCCGAGGACGAACGCGGCCCCCAAAAGGCCGAGCGCGGCGATCGCGTTGACGACGCCGAGGTAGGGCAGGAGGGGCACCGCCTCGCGCAGCCGCCGGCCGACGACGAGGTAGCCCGCCGCGCTCGCGGCGCCGATCAGCGCGAGGCCGTCCCCGATCAGCGCGTCGCCGCCTGCTTGCCAGTCACCACCAGCGAGCACCGCGCACCCCCCCGCGGCGATCGAGATCCCGACGATCTCGCGGCCCGCGACCCGGTCACCGAGGAACACGCGGCCGAACAGCGCGGCGAAGATCGGGTTCGTGCAGACCAGCGCGACCGAGGCTGCGGTCGACGTGAACGCGAGCGACGCGATCCACGATCCGAAATGGATCCCGAGCAGCAGGCCGGACAGTACGACGAACGGGCGGTCACGCGGCGGGATCGCCCGGAGTGCCGGCAGCTCGCGCCAGCCCGCCGCGAGCAGCAGCACCGCCGCCATCGCGACGCGCAGGGCTGCGATCGTGATCGGCGGCGCCGGAGCGGCCCACCGCGCAAACGGTGCGCCCGTCGAGATCGCGACGATCGCGATCGCGAGCAGCACCGCGGCCCTCGGCTTCACCAGCGCGCCAGCCCTACGTCGGCTCGGACTTCGGCGTGCCCTGATCGTCGAGGACGGTGAGCGCGATCGCCATCGCCTTCTTCGCGCGCGAGACCATCGCCTCGTCGGCCTTGATCTTCTGGAACGCGCGGAGCACCTGCTCCTGGTAGTTCGCGTTCTCCTGCTCGATCGATTCGATCTCCTTGCGCAGATCGCCGATGCGATTGTCGCGCTCGGTGATCGCGTCGGTGGCGGTACGGAGCTCGGCATTGCGATCGGCGATCGTCTGGACCGCACTCGCCAGCTCGCCCTCGCTGCGCTTGATCGTGTCACGCGCCGCCGACAGGCCGCGCTTGAGCTCGTCCCGCTCGACCCCGAGATCCTTCACCTCGGTCGCATGGGCGGCCGCGAGCTTCGCGACCGCGGCGTCATGGGCGGCCGCGAGCTTCGCGAGCTCGGCGGCATGGGCGGTCGCGAGTTCGCCGCGCGTACGCTCGAGCTGTTCGACCTTCGCGGCGTGGGCAATAACGAGCTCGTCACGCGCACGCTCGAGGCCCGAGACCTGGCTGGCGCGCGACGCCGCGAGTTGTGCGACCTCCGCCGCGTGAGCAGCTGCCAGCTCCTCGCGTACGCGCTCGAGCTCGGCTTGCTTCGCCTCGAGCTCCGCGTGCTTCGCCTCGAGCGCCCGCTTCTGCTCGGCGTCGGCAACCGCCTTGACCTTGACGATCTCGCCGTTCGCCACCGCCATCGTGCGTTCGTGCTGCGCGACCAGCTCGGCGAGGGCGCTGGCGTAGGTCTGCGCGCTGGCCTCGCGGTCGGCCTCGGTCTTCTGCGCGAGCTCCTCGAGCTGACGCTTCGCGCCGAGCAGGAGCTGCTTGAGGTCGGCGATCTCGCGATCCGCACCCTCCTGTTGCTGCGCGAGCGCCGCGCGATGCTCCTCGGTGGCACGCTCGAGCGCGCTGCGATGCTCGGCAGACGCCCGCTGGACGTCGTCGATCGCGCGCTGCTTGTCCGCGGCGAGCCGACCGAGCTCCTCGGCGTGCTGCGCCGCGAGCTGCGCCTGGACCTGACGTTGCTCCTCGACGAGCTGAACCTTGGCGGCCTCGTGTTGCGCGATGATGTCGTCGACCTCGCGCCGCGTGACGTCGAGCTTGGCGCCATGCTGCGCGGCCTGGCGTTCGAGCTCGGCCTTGAGCTCGGAGAGTGCGGTGGACTGTGCGGCGGCGTCCTCCTGCCGGGCCGCGGTCAGCTCGCGCTCGCGGATCGACAGCGCGGCCGCGTGCTGGTTCGCCTGGCTTGCGAGCTCGTTGGCGTGCTTGCTCGCGCGCGCGGCGAGCGCCTGCTCGGCAGCGGCCGATTGCTGCGCGAGGTCGCCGCGGAGTCGCTGGATCTCGCCGGTCATCTCGGTGACCGCCCGGTCGTGAGCGTCCGCCGATGCGACGAGCTGCACGGCGAGCTCGTCGCGCGCGCGCTTGATGTCCGCTACGTGCTGAACCTCGATGCGCGCGAGATCCGCCGCACGTTCGCCCTGCATCTGGGTGACGAGCTCGTCCTGCTCTCGGCGCGCGCGCACGGTGGCTGCGGCTTGCTCCTCGCGGAATCGCGAGATGTCGGTCGTGTGCTTGGCCTCGAGTTGCTTGACCGCCTCGTCGGCCTCCGCGCGTAGCTCGCGCCGGGCCGTGTCGACCGCGGCCGCAAGCGCTCCGGCGTGCTGGGTCTCGAGATCGCTGCGCGCTTGCTGGATCGCGGCGGCGTGCTGTGCAGCGAGCTCCTGGCGCAGTCCCTCGAGCTCGCTCGCGTGACGCTCGACGAGCTGTTCGCGCTCGCCACGCAATGCCTGTTCGGCATCGGAGGCGCTCGAGGCGCGGAGTGCTCGCTCGCTCGCGAGATCGCGCTCGAGCTGCTCGCGAGCCGACTCGGCCGCGGCGAGGCCCTGCGCCTTGTCGCCGAGCTGCTGGCGCAGCGTCGCGAGCTGCTGGTGAAGCTCCTGCTCCTGGCCATGGAGCTGCTGGACCTTGGTGCCATCCTCGACGAGGCGCTGCTCGAGCTCGCGCGCCTTGGCGTCGAGCGACTGGCGTTGCTCGTCGGCGTCACGCAGCCGGCCCTGGGCCTCGGCGAGCTCGCGCTCGCGGGCGACGAGATCCGCGCGCGTCTTCTTCGTCTCGTTCTCCGCCGCGAGGATCTTCTCGCGAAGGTTCATGAACTCTCGTTCGCGCCCACCACCGCGGGTCGCCGCGTCGGCCGAAGCGCGCGACCGATCGAGCTCGGTCTTGAGCTGCGCGAGCTGGCGCTCGAGCTCGCTGATCTTGTGTACCGCCTTGCGATCGTGGACGCCGGACTGCTCGTTCCGGGCCTCCTGCGCGATCACGTCGAGGCCGAGATCTGGAACCGGTGCAGCCGCGTGCGCGACCGCCGGCGGAGCCATGGAAGGAGCCATGGCAGGCACCGGAGCCTCGACGTGCTTGGGCCGGCTCGGCTCGCGGGCGGCGGCAGCTTCCGCTGCATCCTCGGCGCTACGCGGGTGATGGACGGGCTCGGGGACCCCCGTGTCGTCCGGAACCTCGTCGTCGATCGCGTGGAGATCGTCCTCGTCGATCATCTGGAGGTCGTCGTCCGCCAGCATGATCGCCGGCGACGACTCGTATCCGCTGCGTGAACCGAATGGCGGCTCCCCGGCGACTGGCTCGTCGCTCACCTGCGGAACCGGTTCAGCAGCACCCGCTTCGTGCGCGTCGGCGGCTGCGTCGCCGTCCGCGTCGTCCGCGGTCTCGTCCACGGGCATGTCGTAGTACGCGTCGCGGTCCGGATCTCCGTCCGGATCCGCGGGCTGATCGGATTGCTGGTGCGACGGCAGATCGTGATGGGCACGCGCGTCGGCGTCGGCGGCCGCGGCGAGCTCCTCGATCGGGATCATGTCTCGCGACACGATCGGGATATCGTCCGCGTACTGGCGCTGCTCGATCGGCGGGCGCTTGGACTCCTCGCTGAACGAGTCGAAGTTCTCGTCGTCGGACCGCCCCCCATCGTGGATCGTGCCGGGCACGGCCTCCTCGGCCTGCGTGGCAACGGGGACCAGCATGCTCGGCTCGGCAACCGAGCGGTGCTCGTCCTCGAAGTCGTTCGTCTCGTCGATAACGTTCGCGCCCGCGGGCGCGACCTGCGTGTTGTCAAAGGTCGGCCCGGCATCGTCGTCGCCGGACGAGCCCATCATCGAGCCGAACGCGTCCTCGACGTCGGCGTCGACCATCAGGTCGACGTGCTTGTCGGGTCCGCCCATCCTCGTCTGCTGCTCGTTGCCGAACTCGTCGCCGTTACCACCCTCCTCGATCACCTCGTCGACGACGTCGCCGCCATCCATCGCGATGTCCTCGACCTCGACGGGGATATCGAGATCATCGACACCACCGCTCGCGCCGCCGCCGGCGAGCTCCGTGACCTCGCCGAGCTCGATGACTCCGCCGATCTTTGCGAGCAGCTCGTCCTTGCTGACGAGCCGCTTGTCGACGTACTCGTTCGCGTGGGCCTTGAGGCTGCGATGCTTCGTGAAGCTCTCGGCCGGCACGGATGCCGTCACCAGCATGATCGGCGCCTTCGTGAGCTTCTTGACGCGCTGGAAGATCTTGAAGCCGGCCTTCTCGGGCTCGTCGACGCCGATCACGACGAGCTCGAACTGCTCGGTCGGGACCTGCGAGATCGCCTCGTCGGCATCGGGTTCGGCGACGACGTCGATCCGGTAGCGTCCGAGCAGGACGGTCAGGGTGGTGCGAAACGTGAGATCGGCGTCGATCAGCAGGATGCGGCGGTTCATGCTCCCCGCCGCGATGATAGCCGGATTACCGGCCTTGCTGGGCTCGGCCGATCAGATCCGACGACACCACGAGCTCGAGCAGCTCCTGCGGGCTGAGCCGCTCGGCGGCGAACGTGTAGCCCATGCCGTGCTCGTCGACGTAGGTGATCGCCGGGGTACCGTTCGCGTTGTGGACGTGCAGCGTCCGGTCGCCGACCTTGATCGCCTGGCCGCCTGACAGCCCGTCGCGCCGCATCCCGTCGATCAGCACCGCGGTGAGCGTGAACTGGTTCGTGCCGATCGAGACCCGATACTTGAGCAGCGCGGCCTCGTGGCCGGCCACCGAGGTCAGCCGCGCCCCGACGAGGTCGATGCCGGGCTCGGTGAATTGCGGAGGCTCGACGGGTGCGAAGTGCTCGCGCAGCCACGGACCGGTGCTCGCACCCTGAACCTCGAGCGGCATCGAGCGCGTCTGCTGGCGCACGGCGTCCTGGGTGACGCTGCCGAGCGCCGCGGGCTCCGGCGGCCGGACCATCACGAACATCAGGATCGCCGCGGCGGCCGCGAGCGTCGCGGCACCGGGGAGGAGCCACTGCCCGACGAACGCCAGCGAGCGACGGCGGTCCGCGCGGGCGGCCTCGCGGTCCTCGCGATCGAGCGCCTGGGTGATCCGCGCCTTCAGCAGATCGGGTGCGGGTGGGGCGACCAGCGCCTTGCGGACGAGCCGGAGCTCGGCGCGCTCGCTGTCGACGTGGTGCCGGCAGGTCGCGCAGGCCAGGAGGTGCAGCTCGAGCTCGCGGCGCTCTTCGACCACCAGCTCGTCATCGAGAAATGCCATCGCAAGCGTGTCGATGCTCTGACACAGACTCATCGCGAACCCTCTCGCGCGCGGTTGGCGCGGAATGCCTCGAGATCGAGCGTCTTCGAGTCGGCCGGCTTCGGCTCGCCGCCCTGGGCGGAAGTCTGCTCGGCGCTCGTGCTCTCGGCGCTGGTTACGGCCTCGGCCCTCACGTAGCCCTCGGCGAGCGCGAACTCGCGGAGCGCGGTGGCGAGCAGCTTGCGGCCACGGAACAGCCGGCTCATCACGGTCCCGACGGGCGTCTGCATGATCTCCGCGATCTCCTTGTAGGAGAGCCCCTGGACATCGCACAGCACGACCGCGGTGCGGAAATCATCCGGGAGGCTATCGAGCGCGCGCTGGACGTCGTCGGACACGCTGCGATCGAGCAGCGCGCGCTCCGGCGTCTGGCGCTCGCTCGCGGCGGCATGCACGAGCACGCCATCGGTCGCGTCTTGCTCCGCGCTCGCCGCATCGAGCACCTCGCGGCTGCGCTTCTTGCGCTGGTACTCGTTGATGAAGGTGTTGGTCACGATGCGGAGCAGCCACGCCTTGCAGTTCGAATCCTGCTCGAACGAGTCCCAGAATCGATAGGCGCGCAGCAGCGAGTCCTGGACCAGATCCTCGGCATCGCGCGGGTTCCGGGTCAACCGATACGCCGCACCGTACAACGAGTCCGCGTGGACGAGCGCTTGGCGCGCGAACTCGGCGCGCTTTTCACGGGCTACCTGCATGCACGGTGTCTACCTGTCACCACCCCGAGATTGTTCCCGAATATCCGGGATCCGGCCCGCCGCCGGGTGATTCGCTGCCCGCCGCCCCGAAACCTCTGTGAGCTCGGGTAGTTGGGCAGGACAGCGGGTCTTGCAAACCCACTCAGGGCGCGAACGGCCGGTGCGGCACGCCGAGCGCCTCGGCGACCGCGGCGTGCGGGACCGAGCCCTTGTACGTGTTGATGCCGCTGACGATGTGCGGGACCGCCGCGACGGCCTTCTCGAGGCCCTGGTCGGCGAGCGTCACCACGTACTTGATCGTCGCGTTCGTCAGCGCGTACGTCGACGTGCGCGGTACCGCGCCCGGCATGTTCGCCACCATGTAGTGGATCACGTCGTGGACGACGTACGTCGGGTTGACGTGATAGGTCGAGCGCGCGGTCTCGACACACCCGCCCTGATCCATCGAGACGCCGACGATCACCGAGCCCGGCTCCATCTGCTTGATCATCGTCTCGGTCACGAGCCGTGGCGCGCGAGCACCCGGCAGCAGCACGGCGCCGATCACGAGATCGCTCTCGAGGACGGCACGCTCGACGCTGATCGGATCCGAGAACTGGGTCGACACGCGACCCGCGTAGATGTCATCGAGGTACGCGAGCGTCTTCAGATTCACGTCGAGCACGGTGACGTTCGCACCGAGGCCGACCGCCATCTTCACCGCGTTCGCGCCGACGACGCCGGCACCGATCACGGTGACCCGGCCGCGCTTGACGCCCGGCACGCCGCCGAGCAGGACGCCCTTGCCGCCGCGCTCGCGCTCGAGATATGTCGCGCCTGCCTGCACGGCCATCCGGCCGGCGACCGCCGACATCGGCGTCAGCAGCGGCAGATCACCGGGCGACGGCTCGATCGTCTCGTACGCGACACCGTTGACGCCGCGGGTCAGGAGCTCCTTGCCGAGCTCGACGGCCGCCGCGAGGTGGAGGTACGTGAAGAGCAGCAGGTCCTTCCGCATCCGCGCGAACTCGGGCGCGATCGGCTCCTTGACCTTCACGACCATGTCGGCCTGACCCCAGACCTCGTCCGCGGAGGTCAGGATCTTCGCGCCTGCCTTGACGTACGCCTCGTCGGGGATCGACGAGCCGAGGCCTGCACCTTGCTCGACGAAGACGGTGTGGCCCCGTGCCGTGAGGATCGCTACGCCGGCCGGGGTCATGCCGACGCGAAACTCCTGAGTCTTGATCTCTTTGGGAACACCAATGCGCATATGCCGCGGCAGTATCCGACGGTGCGGCGCAAGAAATCCATCGGCCGCGGCGATCACTTCACGTGACGCGTCGCGCCAGCCGCTTCGAGCTCGGCGGCGGGCTTATTCGGAGGCCGCGGCCTCGTCGTCCTTGCCGTGGCACTTCTTGTACTTCTTGCCCGATCCGCATGGACAGGGATCGTTACGGCCCACCTTCGGGCGATCGCGACGGATCGGCTCGGCCTTCGCGGCGTCGCCCTCGCCGCTGCGCTGGGCCGCACGTCCGCGCGCCTGCTTGGCATGCGGTTGCGCCGGATCGGCCTCGCCCTCGTCCTCGTCCTCGGACTTGCCCTCGACGCCGCGCTCGGCAAGCTGGCGCTGCTTCTCCTGGTGGACGACCGGGACTTGCTCCTCCTCGCGCTGGATCTGCACGCGGAACAGCTTGTTGACGGTGTTCTCCTGGATCCTCGCCATCATCTCGGTGAACAGGCTGAAGCCGGCCTTCTTGTATTCCTTCTTCGGATCCTTCTGGCCGTAGCCCTGGAGGCCGATGCCCTCGCGCAGGGCGTCCATCGTCTTCAGGTGCTCGATCCACTGCTCGTCGATCTCGCGGAGCGAGAAGTCGCGCAGGAAGTACATGAGCCACGGCCGCGACAGCTCCTTCTCGCGCTCGCCGAGCCGCTTCTCGATCACCGGCCAGACCTGCGCTGCGACCTCGTCGGGCGTGCCCGGCGTGATCTCGACCTCGCTGTTGAACTGCTCCTGCAGCGCGTCCTCGAGCTGGTCCCAATCCCAGTTGTCGTCGCCGATGTCGGGAGACAGGACCTCCTCGACCACCGCCGCCATCCGCGCATCGGCGAGGTCGTAGAGCCGCTCGCGCTGCTGGACCTGCGATGCCGCGATCTGCTTGACCGCGTGATCGACGAGCTCCGTGGTCGATGCCTCGTAGCGCTTCTCGAGATCGAGCAGCGTGCCGAACTGGCGCCAGATCTCGGCGCGCAGGATGCGCCAGCCCGGACGGACGTCGCCGACATTCTCCCCGCGCGCGATCGCCGCGTCGCGGTCTGCCACCTTGGTCTTGATCAGCTCGATCATCTCGCGGAGCTTCGGCTCGAGCTCGGGCGTCAGCGCCTCCACCGTCCAGTCGCCGCTCGTCGTCACCGGGTCGGGCTCGACGCCCTGCTTCTTCTCCTCTTCGGTCGGCTCGCGGTGGTAGCGACCCTCGAGGATCTGCCGGCGCAGCGCATAGATCGTCTTGCGCTGCTGGTTCATCACGTCGTCGTACTCGAGGACGTTCTTGCGCTGATCGAAGTTGCGGCCTTCGACCTTCTTCTGCGCG
>JBKJUF010000712.1:0-3467 GCA_046590445.1 Kofleriaceae bacterium | reverse complement strand
GTCAGCCCGTGGTCGTCATCCCCGAGGGCGTCGGCGTCATCGAGCGGGCGCGCGCACGCGACGCGACCCTCGCGAGCCAGGGCCTGATCGCGGGTGCCGGCGGCTGCGCGCAAGCCGTGTTCAGCGAGGATTGCAACAACAACGGCGAGCTCGATACCGCGCTCGTGCTGACGCGCGTCGCCGAGAGCGGCAAGCAGATCGCGACCGCCACGATCAACGAGGATCTCAACGGCAACGCCAAGCTCGACCTCATCGATCGCATCCCGCGCGAGAAGGCCGTCGACGGTAGGCAGATGCGTTACGTCTACGGCGGCCGCAACGGCTCGACGCGGCAGATGGACGTCCACTTCGAGCGCGGCATGCACTGCATCGATTGCCACTTCCTGCAGGACGTGCACGGTGACGGCAACATCTACAGCACCAACTGGGACGCGATCGAGATCGAGTGCGAGGACTGCCATGGCACCGGCACCTCCCGCGCGACGCTCGTGACCTCGGGACCGAACGGCGGCAACGACCTGACGCGCGCGAAGAACGCCGACCTCCAGGCCTTCTTCGAGCGCCGCGGTACAGAGATCCTCCAGCGCTCGCGCGTCACGCCCGGTGTGGCGTGGCGTGTCCCGCAGACCGTCGACTACCAGTCGCCGTACGCGCGCGAGGCCCACAACGAGCGCCACATCGCGGGCCTCGACGCGAACAACCGCGGCCTCGGCTCGGAGTTCGCGAGCGTCCAGGGCTCGAGCAAGCTCGTGAAGGCCAAGCTCGAGTGTCAGTCGTGCCACGGCAGCTGGATTCACAACTGCATGGGCTGCCACGTCGATCTCAACATCGGCGACCCACAGCGCAACAAGGTCGACGCCGCCGGCAACATCACGAAGAGCGCGGGCGAGAACGAGACCTGGCTGTCGAACGCGAACAACCCGGCGCACGTCAACTTCCAGCTCCTCGGGTTACTGCGCTCGCCGTTCATCCTCGGGGTCGGCTCGAGCACCGAGAAGGGGCGGCTCGTGCCGTTCCGGTCGTCGATGCAGGTCCACCTGACGGTGACCGGCGCCGACGGCAACACCGCGCTCGACAACACGACCTTCACGACGTTCCAGACCGTCGACGCGAACTCGGGACGCGTGAACGTGGCGACCAGCGCGGTCGCGATGAACCAGACGATGCCGCACACCGTGCGCCCCGCCGAGGCGCGCGGCTGCGAGAGCTGCCATCCGCTCGTCGACACCGCGGGCCGCGTGCGCAACGAGCACGTGCTCGCGCAGACCTATGGCCTCGGTACCGGCGCATTCCCGTACCTCGGTGACTGGGTGATCGCGGCTGGCACCGGCGGGCTCGAGCTCTACGAGTACAAGCAGGAGCGCGAGCTGCCGGCGAACATCCCGGGCAAGTCGAATCGGTTCCCCGGCATGATCGTCAACCCGGTCGGCCGCGAGCCTGCGGATGTCGAGCCGATCCTCGATGGCCTGCTCGTCGGTGCCACCGCGACCGATGTCGTGCTGATCCGCAACTTCAACGCGGCGCCGCCCGTCGGCCAGACCCGCGCGCCGACGCTGCGTGACCTCGCGGTGTTCGCGCTCGACGCCGGCGTCAGTGGCGGCCGCCTGGTGATCACCGACATCACCGGTCGCGGCAACCCGGCGAGCGCGCGGCAGTCGGTCGGCACGGCTGCGCGCACCACCGTCTTGACGCTTCCAGCCGCCCCGCGCGCGCTCGCGCACCTGTCGCCGGACGTCAGCGATCCGTACGTCTACGTCGCGGTCGGCGCCGCAGGCGTCAGCGTCGTCGAGATCACCGATGCCCCCGGCGCGGGCGGCGCGATCGTCCGGACGACCGTTCCGCTGATGGCTGGCCGGACGGCGACGGACGTCGTGCTCGCCGGTGACATGCTCTACGTCGGCACCCAGCAGGGCACGATCGAGGCCTTCGCGCTCGCAAACCCGATCGCGCCCACCTTCGCCAGCTCGACCACGGTCGGGGCGGTCGTCAACGATCTCGCGGTCGCCGGCTTCTTGCTCTACGTCGCGACCCCGAGCGGCGTGGCCACACTCGCGCTCGATGACCCGCGAACGCCTGCGCCGCCCCGCGGGACCGCCGCGGTCGCGTTCGCGGGTGGCGTTCCCGCCGCGGGCATCGCCGTCAGCGAAGGGCGCGTGTACATCGCCGCCAACGCGATGGGCGTCTTCGAGCTCGATCTGCGGACAGCCGGTGACCCCGGCACGCTGCGCCACATCTCGAGCGAGCTCGCGTCCGGCCAGCTCATCACCGCGGTCGACGTCGTCCTCTCGAAGCTGCCCGGGCAGACCTGGGTGCTCGCGCTCGACGCGAATGGCGACTTGTGGGGCCTCAAGCTCGACGGCAAGCAATCGATCCGCGAGCGCTGCTACCCGAACCCGCGCGCTGCCGGCTGCTTGCTCGATCTGCAGCAGATGGATCCGACGGTGATGGGCCGCGATCCGAGCTTCGACCCGGTCACCGGCCTGTTCGATGTCGCGGCCGTCGATCCGAGCGCGGTCACGTTCTTCCGTCAGGTGCGCGCGCTGCTCGGCAGCGGCCGACGACTCGCGAAGCCCGCGATCTGGGATCAGATGGGGACGTTGACCGGGCGCCGGCTGCGCGACTCGTTCATGCCAGGCTCCGGCGTGCTGTCTTCCGAGGTCATGCAGAGGATGCGGAACGTGCAGATCTGCGAGCAGGTCGGCAAGCCGTCGACGAACCCGAGCGGGCTCGACGAGCTCGGCAAGGCCGGGGGCGCCACCTGCACGCCGTTCACGGGCGAGAGCTTCCGCGTGCTACCTGCGTGTGGACCGGCCGTGTTCGGTCGCCAGCCCGGCTGCACGCCGCTGGCTCCGGCGGCCACGCGTCGATGATCTGGCTCGCACTCGCGATCGCCTTGATCGTCGCGACCGTCGTGATCGGCGCGTGGCGCAGGCGTCTGCGGGTGGCCCCGAAGACGACCGTGATGGTGCCGGTTGATCTGGCGCCACGGATCGAGGCCGCCGCGCGAGCACTCGCGACCGCGCCACCGTGGCACGCCGCGACGCAGCCGGAAGTGCCGGAGACCGCCGCGGCGATCGAGACCGCCCTGATCGCGAACAATCCGCGTCGCGCGCTCGAGGTCGCCGAGGCCGCGACCGCCGCCAGCCCGGACACCGACGTCGCACGGATCTGGCTCGCGTGGGCGCTGTGCGCGAACGGTCAGGCAGCTGCGGCGCTCGATCAGCTTCACCAGCTTCGCGCGCGGGAGGCGGCCGTCACCGCCACGCCGCTCGGCCTCTACGTCGCGGCGCGCGCCGAGCACCTGCAGTTCGAGCATGTCGCGGGAGCCACCGGCGCGATCCCCGCGCTGGTAACCACGGCCGACCTCGCGGTCGTCACGCTCGCGAGCGGCCGCGGCGCGGCGACCTGGCTCCGCGGAACCTCCGAGGCGCAGCTCTCGGCGGCGCAGGCGCGCGCGGCGATCGACG
>JBKJUF010000675.1:0-14389 GCA_046590445.1 Kofleriaceae bacterium | reverse complement strand
CCGGTGCCCTGATCGCTCGCGAACGGCGGGCGCCCGCACAGCACGTGGAACAGAATGCAGCCGATCGAGTAGAGGTCCGTGCGGTGGTCGAGGTCGGAGCGGCCCATGCACTGCTCGGGGCTCATGTACGCAGGCGTCCCCATCATCACGCCGGTCTGCGTCTTGTGCTCGGCGCCCTGATCGTCGGTGAGCTTCGCGATCCCGAAGTCGAGCAGCTTGACCTGGACGCCGCCCGGCATCAGCTCGTTTGGAACGAGGAAGACGTTATCGGGCTTGAGATCGCGGTGGACGATCCCCCGCGCATGCGCGGCGGCGAGCGCCCCCGCGACCTGTGCCACGATCGTCGCGCCCTCCTGCGGTGCGAGCGAGCCCCGGAGCCGGAGCCGGTGTTCGAGGCTCTCGCCCTTGAGCAGCGCCATCACGATGTACGCGCAGCCATCGGTGTGCCGGCCGAAGTCGTAGACCTCGACGATGCCTGGATGATCGATGCTCGAAGCCGCGCGCGCCTCGTTGAAGA
This sequence comes from Kofleriaceae bacterium, assembly GCA_046590445.1. Taxonomy (GTDB): domain Bacteria; phylum Myxococcota_A; class Polyangia; order Haliangiales; family Haliangiaceae; genus JABFXX01. The sequence goes on along the minus strand of JBKJUF010000675.1, from coordinate 13,872 downwards.
AGCGCTGTACGATCCCCGCGTCGTTCGACAGCTGCGGCAGCAGCATCTTGATCGCGGCGGGACGGCCGAGCTGGACGTGCTCCGCGCCGAACACCACTCCCATGCCGCCCTTGCCGAGCTCGGAGACGATCCGGTAGTTGCCGATGACCTGCCCGATCATCAGAAGCCGCCCCCGACCACGAAGCCGCCGCTGAGGTCACTCACGATTGGCGCGAGGTAGAGCGCGCTGGTCTCGCGGGCAGGCTCACCGCTCGGCGCGGTCAGATAGAGCACGACGCCGCCCGCGATCGCGGCGACGCTGATCAGCGTGATCACGGTCGCGGTGTTCGCCGTGCTGCGCGCATCGGCGGTGATCGAGAGCCCCTCGGCATCGCACGCGTTCGCCACGCCCATGCAGTGCGCGTCGAGAGCGTCGTTGTACTTGCCGCGCGCGTCGAGCGTCATGTAACTCGCGACGCCGACGCCGACCACTCCCGCGACGCCGACCGACAGCGCAATGACCCTTCGCGTTCGCCCCGGCCGCGCAGGCGCGTCGTCGCCACCGCCGGGCCGTCCCGAACTGGCTGGCACCACGAGCGTGACCTCGCGCTCACCGCCGCGCTCCATCGCCAGCATCTTGCTCTTCTTTGCGCCATCGACAACGTACGTGATCTCGTGCGGCCCCGGGTCGATCCGCATCTCGGTCCCGAGCACGCCGGCCTCGATCGCTTGCCCGTCGAGCTGGATCGCGGCGGTCTCGAGATCGGCGCCGGCAGGTACCTTGATCGTCAGTCGCGGGACGTCGGAATCGATCGCCGCCAGCAGCTCGCGAATCTGCGGAAGCCGCTCGTCACCGGCGGCCATCGCCATCTTCTCGGCGGCGCTGTACCAGTGATGCGCGCGGGCGAGCTTGCCCCAGTCCGCGTAGCAGCGCGCAGCGTTGAGCTTCGTGCCGATGCCGGGATCGAGGGTGTCGCTCTGCTCGAACGCGGGACAGGCGTCGACGTACCGCTTGTCACCGGCGAGCTTCTTGCCCTTCTTGAACAGCGCTTCGGCCTCGCTCTTCTTGTCGGCGAGTGCGGGCCCGGCGCACGCCAGCACGGCCGCGATCACGAACCACTTCACGGCATCACCTGGAACACGCCGCTATCGAGGAACGAGACCGCGATCGGGAGGTCACGTGCGGCCAGATCGCCGGTGCCGACCCCGGGATGGCCACCCTCGATGCTGATCGCGCGGATCGTATAATAGCTGCCGGGCGTGAAAGCATCGACAGGGAGCGTCAGCTCTGGCGTGACGGCGAACGCGGTGAGCACGTTCCGCTGCTGGATGCCGGTGCCCGCCATGTTCGGCACGAGCTCGACGAGCTCGAGCTGATACAGCGTGTTCTGCGGCACGTCCGTCACGAACGTGACCACGACCGGGGCGGTCGGCCGCGCGATGGTCAGGCCATCGGTCGAGAGCGGCTTGCCATCGATGGTGATCAGCTCGGGCAACCCTGCCGGCAGCGAGAGCGCGAGCGCAGGCGCCGGTTCGGCGCGCTGGAACATCCCCGCCGCGAGCGTGACAGGCAGCGCCAGCGCCGGGATCGTGTAGCTGCGGGTCGCGCGCGTCGTCCAGGTCAGCAGCGTCCTCCAGTCGCGCGTGACGAACGGGTTCGCGTACGCCGCGGTGATCGTCGTCGGATCGGTAGCTGCGACCGTGGCCGAGTGAAGCTGCGGACCGTTGTCGATGCTGAACTGATACCCGGGCGCGGCGCGCAGGGACCAGCTCATCGCCGGTGCGCCGACCGCCGGACGCACCGCGGTGAGCCGGCGCGCGACCACGGCCTGATCGACCCGAGCGTCGAGCGACTGGTTGAGGGGGAGCGTGACGAGGGGGCCGTTGATCGTGTCGGTGCCGGTCTGCTCGAATGGCGCGGCATCGAGCATGCCGACGAGCTGGTTGCCGGCGTAGCGGAACACGAACACGGCGTCGGCCGTCGTGAGCTTCTCGAGGGGGCGGCCGGTCTGCGACGCCATCGAGGTGTACGCGAACGGCGCCGGGTTCAGCGTCGTGGCGCCGGCGAGCGGTGCGGCGAGCCCGCGCGTTGCCCACGTGCCGACGGTGAACAGCTGCAAGCCTTCGCCGGCATACGGCACGTCGAGCGTCGCGCTGACCGTGATCATCGCATCGGCAGGCGGCGGCATCGGGTTCGGGTGCTCGAGCACCGTCATCACGGCCTTCTGGTCGGCGTGCGGAAATTCGAACAGCCGCTGCTGCGGTGCCGGCAGATCGGGCAGATCGAACTGCACCGGTGGCGTCGCCGCGTTGATCTCGGCGTGCCACGTATTCGGCGGCACGAGCGTGCCCGTGATCGGCGTGAACCCGCCGGGCGCGGAGACGTCCGGCAGCAGCCAGCGCGCGGTGCTGGCGGAGAGATCCTGGGGCCCGCGCACGACCGTCGCGCCGATCGAGACGCGCTCCACGGTCAGGTTCACGCCGGGGCCGGGCGGCGTCGCTCCGGTCGTCTCGTCGATGCCTGCGAGCTGCGCGCAACCGGCGAGCGCCAGCATGGCGATGGGCCCCGCTCGCCAGCGTCCGCTGGCTTGCTCCATCTCGGGCCTCGCAACGGACCGGGCAGACGCACAACGACCCGACATCGAGAAAAGCGTATCACCGCATCGCCGGGAGGCGCCCGTTACTTCTCGCCGTTGTCGTCGCCGTCACCCTCGGAGCCGCCGCCGCTGCCGTCGTCGCGCCGCCAGAACCGCAGGCGCGACCGGCTGTCGCGACCTGCCGTGTCATCCGGCGCGACGTCTTTGTCCTTGCCGTCGCGGTCGTTCCGCTTGAGCCGGACGCTCGCCTTGACGTCGGGCTCGGCGCCGACCATGCGCTCGCTGTTCGGGATGAACCGGATTTCGGTCTTGATCTCGAACGACAGGGTCGTGAGGATCTTCGCGACCTCCTCGGTCAGGTTCAGGGTCGACAGGAACTCGCGGGTCTCACGTGCGATCACCTCGAACACCTTGTCCTTGGCGCCGTCGGCGGACGATGCGAGGTAGCCGGCGACCTCCGGCAAGCTGTCCCGCGCGCCGCCGACGACCCGGCGGATGCTGTCCTCGGTGGTGAACACCGCGCCCATGCCTGCCGCGAACGTCTTCTTCACGAGGTCGGGGACGAGCTGCTCGAGCTTCTGGCGAATGGTCTCGCTCAGGGTGTCGTGCTCGCCACGGTCGGTGCGCTCGGCGCGCTCGGGACGGTCACCGCGCTCGCCGCGCTCGGCGCGTTCGGGACGGTCACCGCGCTCGCCGCGCTCCGAGCGGTCCATACCAGAACGATCCGTACGCACCGGCGGGTCCGTGCGCGGTGGCGCCTCGCGCTCCTGCTTCAGGTCGGGCGCAGCGGCGTCGTCGGGCGCTTCGTCGTCGTCGTCGGCCATACACCTGGGGTACCCCCGATCCGTGGTCGGATCAACCCTGGTATCTTTGCAATCCCATGGCGGAGCCAGCGCGCGGCCCGAACGACGGCGACGGCGACGACGGCAAGGCGTCGTCGCCACCGGTGCGCCCGACACCCGTCCTGATCGACTCGGTGACCGAGCTCGCGGACGACGCCCGCCGCTACCGCCACGACGAGGCCGGCAAGCGCCCGCCGCTCCGCATCCGCAGCTTGCGCGCGTACTGGACCACGTTCCTCGTGATCGGTAGCTATCTGTGGCTTCGGTTCCGTGCACGCTTCCAGTCCGACGCGTGGGTGCAGCACCGGCTCCGCGCGGTGCACCTGCGCAACGCGCGCCGCATCGAGCGCACGATCATCGAGCTCCAGGGCCTGTTCATCAAGGTCGGCCAGCTGATCTCGATCATGACGAACTTCCTCCCCGAGGAGTTCCGACGCGAGCTCGAGGGGCTTCAGGACGCCGTGCCGCCGCGGCCGTTCGCCGACATCGAGGCGCGCCTGCGCGAGGAGCACGGGCGGCCTCCGAACGAGACGTTCACCCAGTTCGAGCAGCGACCGATCGCGTCGGCGTCGATCGGCCAGGTTCACCTCGCGCGGCTCCCCGACGGCACCAAGGTCGCGGTCAAGGTCCAGTACCCCGACATCGAAGAGGTCGTGCGCCGCGACCTCAACACGCTGCGCCGGATCTTCCGGATCATCGGCTGGTTCGTGCCCTACCAGGGCCTCGAGGAGCTCTATCGCGAGATCCGCTCGATCGTCATGGAGGAGCTCGACTACCGTGCCGAGGCCGAGAACGCCGCGCGGATCGCGGCGAACTTCCCGGGCCGTACGGACGTCGCGTTCCCCACCGTCGTCGACGAGCTGACCACGCATCGCGTGCTCGTCACGCACTTCGAGGCCGGCTGCAAGATCACCGATCGCGCGGCGGTCAAAAAGCTCGGGCTCGATCGCAGCCAGCTGGCGCGGCAAGTCGTCGAGATCTACTGCCAGCAGATCTTCACCGACGGCGTCTATCACGCCGATCCGCACCCGGGAAACCTGCTCGTCCGCCCGCCCACACGCGACGGCGATCCCCCGACCATTGTCTTTCTCGACTTCGGCGCGGTCGCCGAGATCCCGAGCAGCGTGCGCGCCGGCATCGTCGAGCTGATCCAGGGCGCGTTGCAGCGCGACACCCGGCGCATCGTCAACGCGATGAAGCAGATGGGCTTCGTGGCGCGCGGCGCGAACGAGCAAATGTTCGAGCAGGTCATCGAGTACTTCCACGAGCGCTTCCAGGAGAATATCTCGCTCGACTCGCTGAACCTGAAGGACATCAAGTTCGATCCGCAGAAGGGCCTCGAGAGCGTCGCGGACCTCCGGCGGATGGACATCTCGATCCGCGAGCTCTCCGCGAATTTCCACGTCCCGAAGGAGATCATCGTCCTCGAGCGCACGTTGCTGCTGCTGATGGGCCTCTGCACCGAGCTCGATCCGACGCTGAATCCGATGACGGTGATCCGCCCGTACCTCGAGCGCTTCGTGCTCGGCGACGAGGGCGACTGGTCGCAGCTGCTCGTCGAGACGTCGAAGGATCTCGTGATGTCGGTGACGGCACTGCCCGCCGACATCCGCAAGTTCATGCGCGCCGCACACGCCGGCGAGCTCCAGCTCAAGTTCAAGAACATCGAGGCACCGGCGCAGCTGATGTACCGGCTCGGGCACCAGTTCATCTACGCCGGCGTCGGCATCGCGGGCGCCGCGCTCGCGGTGATCCTCGAGGGTCGCGACGAGGATGCGCGCGCCGAGTGGGGCTGGTGGACGGCGCGGGTCGCGGGCGTGCTGCTGGTCTGGAGCTGGTGGTCGTCGCGGAATCTATTGAGAAAGCGATAGCCGCGGCGCTGCGCGATGTATGCCGCGACCGGCGAGACCGTGCGCGCCGAGTCGTTCGACGCGATCGAGCTACAGGTCGCCGCGCTGTTCGACGACGACGACTGATCGCAGCGATCATTGCTGATCGAGTGCGCGTACGCGTATGGACGCTGCACGGCGGTCGACAAGATCGTCGGTCGCGACATCCGGCGCGTGACGCATCGCGAGCACGACCCGAGCAAGTGGCTCGTCGTCAAGCAGGACGCGCATCCGGGGTACGGAATGCCCAGACCGTCGAGCAGGCTGCGCGCGGTTCCCGCGTCGTCGGCGACATCCGTCGAGCGTCGCGCTGCCCGTGCTCGGCGGCGTGAGCGCGCCGCGAGCCCGTTGCCGCCGTGCCCGTCGTTGCGCGGCCAGCAGTGCCGCGGTACGTCCCGTACCGCAACACGCCCGCGAACTGAGCTACTTCGTGCGCTCGAAGCTGGTCGCCTGGCGACCGATGCCGACCCTCTCGCGATCGGGCCTGGCGTCCCACGCGCGCGAGGCATCGATGAGCTCTGCGATGTTGCCCGTGTACGTCTTCGGCTGCGCCGGATAGAGCGACACATTGCCGCCACCGTCGACGAAGAAGCCCCAGTCGACGGCCGCGAGCACGAAGCCCTGCCCACCGCTGTACGACACGGCGGCCGTGCGGAACTCCTTGCCGACGTTCGTGCGCGCGACGTCGGGCGCGTCGCGCATCCGACCATCGCGGGCCGCGGTCGGGCGATTGCCGTTCTGGGTCTCGCGGTCCGGCAGGTAGAACGGGCTGTCGTTGGAGGGGACGTTGTCGACGCGCCAGCCCTTCGACGGACCGTCCTTCACCGAGCGGTCCTTGCGGATCTGCTCGTCGCGCTTGTCGCGGCTGTCGGTCTTGGCGTCGGGGTTCGGCACCTGACCGACGGCTCGGTTGTCCGGGCCCATCGTGAACTCGCGGACGATCTGCACCACCCGCACGTCGGCGGAGATCAAGGGTTCGATGCCGACGAGCTTGATCCCGATCGAGACCGAGCAGCCGTAGTGCGTCTTGCCGTCGACGTCGTGAGTGCCGACGAACAGCCGATCGAACGTGAAGATGACCTTGCCGGTCGCCACGCCGCCGGCGTTGATCGCCTCGAACGAAGCACCGCTGATCCCCGGGACCGGCTTCATCGTCGTGCCCAGCGCGCCAGCGAACCCGGCCGCGCTCTCGAAGTCCGTGTCGCCCTGCGCCACCGGCGCGGGTTTCGGCTTCGCCGCCGGTGGCGTCGTCTTCCGGATGTCCGCGGTGCCGGCGGCCGCGAAGAAGCTGCCGCCCTCCTGCTCCCCGATGCCGCCGCCCGTCGTCAGCTTCTCGCCAAGGCTTGCGGCTTGCGCGAACATCTCGTCGACGAGCGAGCGCCTGCCGACCGCCGGCGCGGCAGTCTGATCGGCGCCCGCATCCCCGACCAGCGTCGCGCCACCAGGACGCGGTTGTTTTCCCGCCATCCGACGATCGTATCAGAGTCGTGCTTAACAGCGGAGGTGGAAGTCTTCCCCCATGCGATCGATGCCAGCGCGCGCGCGTTCACTGGCACCACGTCGCCGTGTACTCGTACCTGATGCCCGTCGTGCGTTAACCGCCGCGCTGCGCGAACCAGACGATCGCGGCGATCACCGCGAGCACCGCGGCCACGCCGAACATGACGAGCGCGATCTTCTTCCAGTCCTTCGGCGAGCTCCCGAACACGACCTCGGGGCGCTGGCCGTGGACGATCGCGCGGTACGCGACATCGCGGTAGCGATACGCGAGCACCCACGCCGGAAACGCGACGCGATCCGTGGTCTGGCCCTCGAGCAAGCAGGCGACGTGGACGTTGCGGAACCGGCGACCGGGGATGTGCTCCTCGACGCGAACTTTGGCCGTCAGCTCGATCGACTCCTGGACCTGCTTGCGGGCCGCCGAGCGCTGCGCGTCGAAGCTCTCGATCATCGGTGCATCGGCCATCGGTGCGTCCGCGCTTGCGGTCTGGGGCTCGGCGTCGACCCGGCCGACCGGCCCAGGATGGAGGGGCCGGGACTTGTGCCCGGCCACGGGGACGACCCGCGAGAGGTCGTAGTACGGGATCAGCAGGCGACACTCGCCGTGGCCGAGCCCGCGCGAGGCCGGCACGACGATGTTGTGGAAGCCGAGCGAGACCTGACCGGCGTGCGGTGCCCAGGCCGAGCGATGCGCGTCGGCGTCGGAGTCGGCCGTCCACGCGACCGCCGCGGTGGCATTGACGAGCCAGCCCGCCCAGCACAGCGGCGTGAACGACTCGAGGACCGCCTCGTCGCGCAGCGTCTTCGGGGCGAAGAACCCACGCTTGCCGAGCCAGCCGCGGAGCGAGGCGGTGGCGGCCTCGCGGTCGACGATGAACGGGATCCGCAGCTGCGCGGTCTCGATCGGGTCGACCGGATGCTCGACCTTCATCGTCGCGCCGCAGAACGCGCAGCGCGGCGCCTGAGCAGCCGGATCGAAGGCGACCGCGGCGGCGCAGTCGGTACACCGCAGGATCTGCGCGCGCGGCACGTGGCGGACCGCCGCGACTGCGACCGGCACGGGCAGCGCGCAGATCGCGCACCGCAGATCGCCGTCCTCGACCGGCGTCGCGCAGCGGGTGCACGCGCTCATGGCTGCTGCCCCTGACGCACGAGGTAGATCACCACGGCGATCAGGGCGAGCGCGAACACGCACGCGATCGCGATCTTCAGCCACGACATCGGAACCCTCCCGCCGATGCTCCCAGTCTGGCCGTTGATCACGACGCGGAACGGCGGCTTGTCCTCGCGGTAGCGCACAGCGAACACCCACACCGGCACCAGCATGGGATCGATCGACTCCCACTCGACGGTCGTCCGCCACACCAGGTCGCTGTAGCTGTCGCCCGGCATGAACCGGCGCAGCCGCGCACCGACCTCGTCGACCGCCTCGCCGCGCGACATCCGCTTGCAGGCATCGGCGTCGCGCGAGAACTCCTCGTGGATCCACCCCGACACCAGCGCGGGGGAGAACCGGCGGACCTGCCGCAGATCGAACGGCTCGACCCGCGCGAGCTCGTCGTTGGGGAGCCCGGTCGACGCGCTGACGATGACGTCGGTGACGTACCCGATGTGACGTCCGGACAGCGGACGATACTCGGTGCGGGTCACCGTCCGGGTCTCGGTCTTGGTGTTGCCTTGCGCGTCGGTCGTCGTGTAGGTCTCGGTCTCGGTATAGTGCTCACCGATCTGGGCGGTGTAATCACTGCGCGCGACCGCGGAATACAGGTACGCCGGCAGGTAAACGCCGCGCATGTCCTCGACGGTGGCGCGCTTCAGCGCCGAGTCGGCGAACATCGACCGGCCGCCGAGCCAGCGCTCGAACCGGGCGCGCGCCCACTCGGCATCGCCGGCGAAGGTGACACAGAAGACGGGATCGGGCTGATCCGCGGCGGGCGGCCGCTCGACGAAGTTCGGGCTCGCACAGTACGGGCAGGTCTGCGTACGCACACCTTCGAACGCGAGGCTCGCGCCGCAACGCTGGCAGGAGAACGTGCTCGACGGGGCTCGCTCGCTCACCACCATGCCGGCCGATGGTAGCTCATGGGCTGTGGGCGATCCGGCGGCCGGCCCGGCGCGTGAGGCCGACACGGGAGTGGGCCCAAAAGATGGACTCGGAGATCGTGCACGGCGATGATTTTCGGCGGAACAGGGGCCGGTCACACCGCGTTTGCTCGGAAGTAGAGGTCGTACACATGCTCGCCGTCATCGGGAACGTCATTGCTGGAGTTGGTGTGCTGGGACTGTTCGCGGCCACGTTGCGCCTGACAAAGCCACGCAAGCGAGCTTAGACTGGCCGGGTGGTCAGCACCGTCCTGCCGCGCGTCGCGCGGCCGCCTGCGCTCAACGAGCTAACGCTCGCGGACGTCGATGCGATGCGCCTCCTCCTGCGTGGCGAATCGGTGATCGACTGGCACCGGCTGTCGTACGCCGACCACGGCGAGGTCGACCGCTTCCTCCGGCTCAACGAGTTCGACCCGGAGTCGGACGAGGAGATGGGACGGCTCGAGGACATCCGCGAGGACGCCGTCGACTACCTGTCGCGCGCGTACGCGATGGCGATCCCCGACGAGGTCGCTGCCGACCTCTCCGCCCGTGACCTGTTCCTCGTCGCCTCGAGCCATGGCCCGCACCAGAAGTGGGCGTGCGTCGTGCTCAAGGTGATGCACATCATCCATCACATCAACGGCCGCGCCGCGCTGCTCAAGATGTCGGTCTCGGACGAGATCATCTTCCGCGAGATCGAGCTCAAGGTGATGCAGGTCGTCGAGCAACTGCGTGCCGCCGGCGCCCCGCTCGCGGAGTTCGAGTGGAGCCGCAAGCCACGCGACTCGCAGATCACCAAGCTGCTCGCGAAGCGGTCGACCCTCGCCGCCAGCATTTACGACAAGCTGCGGTTCCGGTTGATCGTGCCGTCGTACGAGGACCTCGTCCCGATGCTCGCGACCCTGACGCGCCAGCTCATCCCGTTCAACTACGTCGTTCCCGGCGAGTCCGTCAATCAGCTCGTCGACCTCCAGGAGCTGATCCGCGCGCACCAGGAGCAGCAAGCGAACGGCGGCGTCGCGAAGCGGCCGTCGACCGCGGCGCCGTACAACGAGTTCTCCGGCCCGGAGTACCGAATCGTCAACTTCGTCGCCGACCTCCCCCTTCGTATCGAGCGCCTGATCCCGAAGGCCGAGATGCCGCAGAACACCGGTCACGTCGTGTTCGTGCTCACCGAGTTCCAGATCGCCGACAAGGCGACCGCACTGCGCAACGAGTCCGGCGCGTCGAGCCACGAAGCGTACAAGGCGCGCCAGCACGAGCGCGTGCGGATGCGTCTTTTCCGCGACAAGGACGACCCGTTGCCGCCGGACTGACCTGCCGCGTGGCGTGCTAACGTCGCTGCATGGCCAGGGTTCCCGAGAAGAAGATGCGGTGGGATCGCGTGATCCTCGCGCTGCTGTTGCTCGCCGGCATTGGCGTGGGCGTGGTCCTGCTCGTCACCCGCTGACGCGACGCGATCAGCGTACCTCCGTCATCCACGGGCGCTTGGCAGTCTCACCCGGGATGAGCTGGCGCAGGTGCCAGGCCTGGACGAGCGTCTGGCGTTGCGCGACCTCGCGGTGGCGGTTGAGCGCCACACCGATGACCGCGAGCAGGATGACGAGCGCGAGGTTTCCGAAGACCAGGGCGAGCGCCTTGAGCTCTTCCCTGCCGGCCCCGGTGAGGATGTTCGATCGTGTGATCGTCGCGCCTTCGAAGATGGCCCACGTGCGTGGCAGCACGCCAACCCACTCGAGCACGATCGGCAGCATGACGGCGAGCACGGTCCAACCGACGACCACCCAGCGTCGCTGGTTGACCCACGGTATGGCCGTCAGCCCGACCAGCACGCAGCAGATGACGATCGGCGTCAGGATGAACGGCCCGCTGAGCCGGGTGAACAGCACCGCGATCGCGAGGTTGACGACGAGGACCGGGATGATGCGCGGCCGCCCGACGCGGTGCGCGTCGAGCATCAGCAGCATACCCACTGCGACGGTGCCGTAGAAGGCGATCACCATCGTCCAGTTCCTGATGTCGAGGAAGAACGCGATCGGGAACATCGCGAGGATCGAGATGTACGCGAACATCGCCTTGCGCGCGCGATGCCGGCTCTGCGCGCGGTCGTAGTCGTCGAGCGCTTGCTCGAGATCGGGTGGCATGATGTTCGGCGGCGCGAGCAGCAGCGACGATACGAGCTCGGCGGCGTCCGCCGACTGCGGATCGAGGGCGAGTGCCCGGCCCGCGCGTCGCATCGCGGTCGATCGCGCGTCGGACTCGCCGGACTGCAACGCGTCACGCGCGGACGCGAGCTGTTGCGCCGCGAGCCGGCGGCGCTGCTCGAAGTCGCGGTCGCCGTCGAGGTACGCCTGCACGCCCTCGGCGAGATCGTGGACGGTGGGCCGCGCCGCCGGGTCCTCGGAGAGCGCCATCGCGCACAGCGCGTCGAGCTCGGGCGGCACACTGTCGTCGCCCTTGCGCTGGGCCGGCCACGCCTGCGCGTGACCGAGCGTGCTGCCGACCGCGTGCTGGCCCCGCGGATGAAGCGGTTCGCCCGCGAGGATCTCGAACAGGATCGAGCCGAGCGCGTAGACATCTGAAGCGCGGCCCACCGGCAGGCTACGGATCTGCTCCGGGGACATGTATCCCGGTGTGCCGAGCAGGACGCCCGAACGCGTGCTGACGTCGAGGGTGTCGATGTCCGTCCCGGCCTGGGCCGCGTGGCGATCGGTCTCGACGCTGCGCGGCTGATCGAGGACACGAGCGATGCCCCAGTCGAGCACGTACACCTCGCCGTAGTCGCCGAGCATGATGTTCGACGGCTTGAGATCGCGATGCACCACGCCGCGCGAGTGCGCGAAGTCGACCGCGAGGCAGACCTCGACGAACGCGCGCAGCATGCGGTGGTGCGAGCCACCGTCGGCGAGCCGCTGCGCCAGCGTGCGACCGGTCAGCCGCTTCATCGTGAAGTACGGACGACCCGCTTCGTCGGTGTTGAGCTCGTGCACCGGGACGATCGCCGGGTGATCGAGCCGCGCCTGGATCCGCGCCTCGCGCAGAAACCGCGACAGCGCGTCGCGCGTCGGCGTCGCGGACTTCATGCGCTTGAGCGCGACCTCGCGACCGATCCGCAGATCGTGCGCGGTCAGGACCTCGCCCATCCCACCTCGCCCGATCACCGCGCCGATCTGGTAGCCGGCCGGCGGCAGCTCCAGCGACGACGGGTCGAGATCCGCGGTCGACTCGCGCGTGGCGCCCCCGGCGCCCGGATCGGTGGTGGCGAACGCCTCTTCCTGTGTCTTGGGATCCCGGGGTGGCTCGTCGACCATTCCCCCGCATCCTAGCCTGTCGCGCTAGTTGTCTGCGCGATCCGCGTCGTCGACGGCTGCAGGCTCGCTCTCGATCGTGATCTGGCCGTCCTTGACGTCGACGTGCACGGTGCCGCCGTTCGTCAGCTTACCAAACAAGATCTCGTTCGCGAGCGGCGCCTTCAGCGTGCTCTGGACGAGCCGTGCCATCGGTCGCGCGCCCATCGCCTTGTCGTACCCGTGCTCGGCGAACCAATCGAGCGCCGCCGGGCTGACCTCGATGTGGACCTTCTTCTCGGCGAGCTGACCGTCGAGCTCGTCGAGGAACTTCCGCGCAACCTTCTTGATCACCTCGGGAGGCAGGCCTCCGAAGACCACGGTCGCGTCGAGCCGGTTGCGGAACTCCGGCGTGAACACGCGCTCGAGCGCCTTCTTGGCGTCCTTGCCGGAGTCGTTGAACGTCGTGTCGCCAAACCCCATCTTCCCGAGTGCCATCTCGCGGCTGCCCGCGTTGCTGCTCATGATCAGGATGACGTTGCGGAAGTCACTCTTGCGACCGTTGTTGTCGGTCAGCGTCGCGTGATCCATGACCTGCAGCAGGATGTTGTAGATGTCGGGGTGCGCCTTCTCGATCTCGTCGAGGAGCACGACCGAGTATGGATGCTTGTTGATGGCGTCGGTCAGCTGGCCGCCCTGATCGAACCCGACGTAGCCGGGGGGCGCGCCGATCAACCGCGACACCGTGTGCTTCTCCATGTACTCGGACATGTCGAACCGCAAGAACTCGACGCCGAGGGTGCTCGCGAGCTGCTTCGCCAGCTCGGTCTTGCCGACGCCGGTGGGCCCCGCGAACAGGAAGCAGCCGGTCGGCTTGTCGGGGTGGCCGAGGCCGGCGCGCGACAGCTTGATCACCGTCGAGAGCTGCTCGATCGCCTTGTCCTGCCCGAAGATCACCCGCTTGAGGTCACCCTCGAGATCGCCGAGCTTCTTCTTGTCGGCGGTGTTCACGCTGCGCGCCGGGATCCGCGCGATCTTCGCGACGACCTCCTCGATGTGCGACGGCCGGATCTCGTCGGGGCGCTGGTCCGCCGGCATCAGCCGGATCCGCGCGCCCGCCTCGTCGATCACGTCGATCGCCTTGTCGGGAAGCTGCGAGCCGCTGATGTGACGTGCCGAGAGCTCGACCGCGGATTCGATCGCCGCGTCGGTGAACTTCACCTTGTGGTGCTCCTCGTAAACGCTCTTCAGCCCCTTGAGGATCTCGATCGCCTCGGGGATCGTCGGCTCGCCGATGTCGATCCGCTGGAACCGCCGCGCGAGGGCGCGATCTCGCTCGAACGCCTGGCGATAGTCCTTGAACGTCGTCGAACCGATGCAGCGCAGCTCGCCGTTCGACAGCGGTGGCTTGAGGATGTTCGCCGCGTCCATCGTGCCGCCGCTCGTCGCGCCGGCGCCGATGATGTTGTGGATCTCGTCGATGAACAGGATCGACTTGGGATCCGCGATCAGCACCTTCATCACGGCCTTGAGGCGCTCCTCGAAGTCGCCGCGATAGCGCGTGCCCGCGAGCACCGCGGTCATGTCGAGCGAGTACAGCGTGGCATCGGCCAGCGACTCGGGAACCTTCTTGTCGACGATCCGCAGCGCGAGGCCCTCGGCCAGTGCGGTCTTGCCCACGCCGGGCTCGCCG
>JBKJUF010000367.1:0-7085 GCA_046590445.1 Kofleriaceae bacterium | reverse complement strand
CCTGCGCATCGGATATCTGCTGATCGGCACGGACAACACCGCGCGCCAGCAGGTCGAGGACGAGCGCGCGAAGCTCGATCAGAAGCTGCGCGATTATCAGTTTTATACGCGCTCCCTGATCGAGTCCAACATCGACGCGATGATGACCACCGATCCGCGCGGCATCATCACGGACGTCAACAAGCAAACCGAAGCCTTGACCGGATGCACCCGGGACGAGCTGATCGGCGCGCCATTCAAGAACTACTTCACCGAGCCACGCCGCGCCGAGGCTGGCATCAATCGCGTGCTCACCGAGGGCAAGATCACGAACTACGAGCTCACGGCGCGCGCCCGGGACGGCACGCTCACCGTCGTCTCGTACAACGCGACGACGTTCCACGATCGTGACCGCCGGCTACAAGGCGTGTTCACGGCGGCCCGTGACGTGACCGAGCTGAAGCGCTACGAGCAGACCCTGCAGCTGAAGAATGTCGAGCTCGAAGATGCGAGCCGGATGAAGTCCGAGTTCCTCGCGAACATGTCGCACGAGCTGCGGACACCGCTCAACGCGATCATCGGGTTCTCCGAGGTCCTGAAGGACGGGATGATGGGCGAGCTCAGCGCGCAGCAGCAGCGGTTCATCGGCGACATCTTCAGCAGTGGCAGCCACCTGCTCTCGCTGATCAACGACATCCTCGACCTGTCGAAGGTCGAGGCCGGCAAGATGATGCTCGACCTGGAATCCGTCCAGGTGGCATCGCTGTTCGTGAACAGCCTGGCGATCATCCGCGAGAAAGCCGCGGCCCGCAGGATCCGCCTCCGCATCGAGGACGGCGACGCGGGAGGCTCGATCTTCGCGGACGCGCGCAAGGTCAAGCAGATCGTCTATAACCTGCTCTCCAACGCGGTGCGGTTCAGCGAGGAGGGAGGCGAGGTGACGCTGCTCGCCGCCCGGGTCCCGCGCGCCGAGGTCGGGCAGCTGTCTGGCTTCGGAGCGGGCCGCAGCCTCCCGATGCCAGAGAACGCGTTCGAGGAGTTCCTGAAGATCAGCATCACGGACCAAGGAATCGGGATCTCGCCCGAAGGTCTCGAGGAGCTCTTCAAGCCGTTCAGCCAGATCGATAGTGGGCTATCGCGCAAGTTCGAGGGCACCGGGCTCGGCCTCGCGATGATCAAGCTGCTCGCCGAGCTGCATGGCGGTACGGTGGCCGTCGAGAGTGCCGTCGGCCAAGGCTCGCGGTTCACGGTCTGGTTGCCGGTTCGCACCGCAGGCGACGACGAAGCGCCGGAGGTGGCGAAGCCAGCCGAGGTTGTCTACGCCCAACCGCGCGCTGGCGCGCCCACCGCGTTGATCGTCGAGGACGACTACAAGTCTGCCGAGCTCGTTCGCATGCAGCTCGAGGCGCATGGCTTCAACGTGCTGCACGCGCCTTCCGCGGAGGCCGCGCTCGAGCTCGTCGCGAACCATCCGGTCCAGCTGATCACGCTAGACATCATGCTGCCCAACATGGACGGCTGGGAGTTCCTCTCGCAGCTGAAGAAGGTCCCGGAGCTGGGGCGGATTCCGGTCGTGATCATCTCGATCGTCGCGGACCGCACCAAGGGCTTCGCGCTCGGCGCTGCGGCGGTCATGGAGAAGCCGATGTCGCGGCAGGAGCTCTACGAGTCGCTCGTGATGATCGGGCTCTTCCCGGTAGCATCCGGTGGGACGCTCAAGGTCCTCGTGGTCGATGACGATCCCAAGGCAGTCGAGCTGGTCGCGGCGCGGTTCAAGGGCCTGGCCAGTACGATCCTGCGCGCGCACGGCGGCCTCGAGGCGATCGCGATGGCCAAGCAGGAGCTACCGGATTTGATCGTGCTCGATCTGATGATGCCCGAGGTGAACGGGTTCGACGTCGTGGAGGCGCTCCGCATGTATGAGGAAACGGCGAGGATTCCGGTGGTCGTCATGACCGCAAAGCAGATCACCCCCGAGGACGCCGCGAGGCTCTCGCAGGGTGACGCGGTGTTCGTTGAAAAGGCCGAGCTCGATCAGCAGCGCTTCATGTCCGAGGTCGGGCGCGCGATGTCGGGGCGGGGACCGGTGGTGCATCGTGGCTAACATCCTGGTGATCGAGGACAACCCCGCCAACATGACGCTGGCGACGTTCCTGCTGCAGTCGGCAGATCACACCGTGCTCGCAGCCACCGATGCCGAGACCGGGCTGCTGATGGCGCGATCGCAGTCACCTGACCTGATCCTCATGGACATCCAGCTGCCGGGGATGGACGGGCTCGCCGCCACGAAGTTACTGAAGGAGGACCCGGCGACACGCGCGATCCCGATCATCGCGCTCACCGCGCTCGCGATGAAGGGCGACGAGGAGCGGATTCGAGCCGCCGGATGCGACGGGTACATCGCCAAGCCGATGCGCTACAAGGAATTCCTCGCGGCGATCGCCGAGCAGCTGACGCGACGCGTGTGATCAGGCGCTACGCCGCGAGCACGCGCAGTACGCGGACCATCGTCAGCATCTCCTTCGTCGCGGTCGCGAACCGCGGCATCGCGCTCCCGGTGTGGCCGTACAGGCCGGTGACGTGGACGCGGACGTCGGCGTTCGGCATCGCGGCGGCAAGCATGTGGCTGTGCTCGAACGGGATCACGTCGTCGTCGGCGCCATGCACGAGATCGACGCGCCCGGTGATCCGCGCGAGGTACGGCGTCGGATCGAGGGCGCGGCCATCGAACCGGGCGAGCGCCGACATCGCGAGGTCACGGGCGCCCGGGCGCGCACCGATGCCAACGAGAAACAGCTCGCGGATCGCGGCCGGCACGTCGCGCGCGAGCGCCTCGGCCACCACGACGAACCGCTCGTCGAGCTTCATCTCCGGCCGCCCCCACGTCTGCTCGACGTAGCGGCGCCAGCCAGCGACGAGCGCCGCACGCGCCTCACCCTGCGGCGCCGCGGGCACCAGGTGATCGAGCAGGTTCATCAGCACGACCGGCTGGTTCAGCGGATCGCGGATCGCTTGCCGGCCGCCCTCGACCTCGCCGGTCAGCGAAAACCGTAGCGTATCGCGAAGGCTCGCGTAGCCGCCGAACACGACGAGCCGCTCGAGCCGCGGCCCATACTCGGCGGCGAGCGCGAACGCGAGTAGCGAACCGAACGAGATCGAGAACACGATCGGCCGCTGTGTACTCCACCGTGGCAACGCATGCAGCGCGCGCGCGAAGTCCCGCTTTGCCCGCTCGGTGGGCGTCAGCGCGAGGTAGTCGGGGATGTACGGCGCGATCACGAGGTGACCGGCGTGCGCGAGGATCCGGCAGAACCTGTCGAGTCGCGGATCATCGGCGCCCGCATAGTGGAGTCCGGGCGCGATCAGGTACGTGGCACGCGGCCGTTCGCGCGCGCCCGCAAGGGGGACCCTCGGCGCAGGGTCAGCGCCATCGTCGCTTCGCGGCCGACGGCGCTCGATCGATACGCCTCGGGCCCCGAACAGCCGGACCCGCATGCCGTCGAGGTCATCGTCGGTGACCGGAACGGTCGGTGCCTTGGTCGCGTCGGCCCACGGGCCGAGCCAGCGCGCGAGCCGCAGGGTCGGGAGGATGCCGGGCGAGAACATGTGCGCCGCGAACCATGCCAGATCGCCCGTGATCCGGGTGGCTGACGCGTTGCGCCAAGGCAGTGTTGACGCGGCGTTGACGCGCCCTTGCGCGCCAGTTTGTACGCGCTCTGTTAACGTCGCGCCGCCTATGCAAACCGAGGTCGTCAAACAAGTTCTCTCGCTGGCTCATCAGGCAGTGAAAGAGACGCACCGCGATCGTCTGCAGTCGTACATCCAGTCGTACTGCCGGGCCATTCCGCCGGAGCTCTTCGACGAGATCGAGCCTCACAAGCTGCTCGCGTTTGTGATGGATCGCTTCGCCTTCCTCGAGGAGGACTTCGGCAAGACCGTCAAGGTCGAGATCCGCGACCCCGAAACGACGCTGCTCGCCGACGAGTCACCGTCGATGGTGATCGAGACCCGACTTCCCGACGCGGCGTTCATCATCCGCACGATCAGGTCGTTCCTGCGCCAGCAGGGCCTGGGGCTCCACTTCGTGCTGCACCCGATCCACGGCGTGATCCACGACCACGGTCAGATCACCGGCATCGACGCCAACCGCGGCACCCGCTACTCGCAGGTCTACATGCAGGTGTCGACGGTGCCGCCCGAGCGCCGCGAGGCACTGCGCGCCGACCTCGCCCATCGGCTCGAGCTCACGCTCCTCGTCAACCGCGACCGCCACGAGATGATGGCGCGCTTCAACGAGGCACGCTCGTATCTGTGCTCGATCGCAGGCCGCGATCCATCGTCACCAAGCCCGCGCGAATCGCAGTCGATCTCGCGCGCGATGATCGCGCGCGCCACCGCCAACGAACCCCGCGGTCCACGCGAGGTCGAGGCAGACGAGGCCGTCGAGCTCATCGACTGGCTCAAGGACGACAACTTCATCATCGCCGGCTACGCGTGGTTCCCGGTCGGCGCGTCGACGAACAGCAACGGCAACGGTCACCGGCTGATCGAGAACGGGCTCGGCCTGTTCGCGGCGCCCGATCCCGAGCACCGCTCGCGCCTCGAGGAGGTGATCGGCGAGATCGTCGCGACCCGGCGAACGCGCGACGAGCTCTACTCGTACTACCGCACCGATTACATGACGGTCGTGCGGTCGGTCGCGCAGGTCCGCTACTTCGGAATCGCCCAGCGCGGAGCCGACGGCAAGCTCATGGGCGAGCACGTCTTCATCGGGCTGATGTCCACGAAGGCGCTCAAGACCGCGAATCGCCGCGTCCCGGTCGTCAAGACCAGGATCCGCGAGGTCATGGCGAAGCTCGAGGAGCAGAAGGGTAGCTACGCATACGCCAAGAGCGTCGCGATCCTCGACTCGATGCCGGTCGAGGATCTCTTCTACTGGCACATCGACGAGATCCGCGACGTCGCGAACCAGTTCCGGCTCGCCGAGTCTCGCGACAACGCGCGGGTGTTCGTGTGGCGGCGCCCGAACGGTCGCCGGATCACGGTCGTCTGCGTGGTGCCGCGGATGCGGTTCTCGGAGGCACTCCGCGAGCAGCTCGCGCAGGAGATCCGGAAGTTTCTCGCGGTCCCGCAGCTTCGCGAGTACCGCCAGGAGACTGACGACGAATCACCGATCCGCCTGCACTTCACCGTCGGCAAGTATCGCCCGAAGGTCACCGATGCCGATCTCGAGACGCTGACCGACAAGCTCGAGCTCCTGCTCGAGAGCTGGGACGACCAGCTGCGACGCCTCGTGTTCAAGCAGTATCGCCCACCGACGACAAAGGCGACCGCGCAGTCGTCGCGCTACCTCGCCACCACCGCGAGCGCGCAGGAGATCTGGAACAAGTCCGCCAGCCGGTTCCCCGAGTCCTACAAGGGCACGCTGTCTCCGGACATCGCGCTGCTCGACATCAACCTGATCGAGAAGCTCGACGAGGCCGATGGCCTGCGCGCCGCGCTCGTCGTGATCGGCGAGGGCGAGCAGCGGCACACTTCGCTGCGCATCGTCTCGCGCAAGGAGCTGCTGCTCAACGACGTCGTCCCGGTGTTGCACCGGATGGCGCTGCGCACAACCAGCCGGCTCGCCGAACGCCTGGTCGGCCACGACCATCTCGGGCCCAACTCCGGCCCCGACATCTTCATCACCGGCTTCGAGGTCACCGGCGCCGACGGCCGCAAGATCACGAACGACGCCGAGCTCGATCGGCTCGGAGCGATCGTCCAGCGCGTCCTCGGCGGGCACCTGCTCGACGACCGGCTGCTCGGCCTTGGCTACCTCGCCGAGCTTGACTGGCGGCAGATCGATCTGCTGATCACGTATCGCAACTACTTCGTGCAGGTGTTCTCCGGCCTCGGCGTCACCAGCGTCGACGACACCCTGCTCAAGCACCCGGCATTCGCGTCGCTGCTCGTCGAGTACTTCGAGCTCAAGTTCTCGACCGATCGCAAGGAGACGCCAGCGGAGCGCTCCGAGAAGCTGCTGCCGCCACGCGCGCACAAGTACGAGGAGATGCTCCAGCGCGTCACCGCGATCCAGGAGGACCTGATCCTCCGGTACTTCATCGATCTCTTCGAGGCGACCCGCCGCACCAACTACTACCGCCCCGGCCGCGGCGACACGATCTCGATCAAGATCGAGAGCGCGCTCGTCGAGCACATGCCGCGGCCCTGCCCGGTCTTCGAGATCTACGTGCACGCCCCGGGCGTCGAGGGCATCCACCTGCGCGGCGGCATGGTCGCGCGCGGCGGGCTGCGCCACAGCGATCGCCCCGATGACTTCCGCACCGAGGTGCTCGGCCTGCAACGAACGCAGGCGCTCAAGAACGTCATCATCGTGCCGCAGGGCGCGAAGGGCGGCTTCGTCACGCGCAAGCTGTCCGCCACGCGCGAGGAAGCCCGCATCCAGTACCAGGTGTTCATCGCCGGCCTGCTCGACATCACCGACAACTACGTCGGCAGCAAGATCGTGCCGCCGCCCGGCGTGATCCGGTATGACGACGACGATCCATACCTCGTCGTCGCCGCCGACAAAGGCACCGCCCACCTCAGCGACACCGCGAACGCGATCTCGCAGCAGTACGGCTTCTGGCTCGACGACGCTTTCGCGTCGGGCGGCTCGGCTGGCTACGACCACAAGGTCATGGGCATCACCTCGCGTGGTGGCTGGACCAACGTCGAGCGCCACTTCCGCGAGGTGGGCATCGACATCCGCAAGGCGTCGATCCGGGTCGCCGGTGTCGGTGACATGAGTGGCGACGTGTTCGGCAACGGCATGCTGCTGAACGACAAGCTGCGCGTCGTCGCCGCGTTCAACCACAAGCACGTATTCATCGATCCGGATCCCGATCCCGCGATCTCGTACGCCGAGCGCAAGCGGCTGTTCGTGGCGGCCGGCACACAGTGGAGCGACTACCGCCCCGAGTCGATCAGCAAGGGCGGCGGCGTGTTCGAGCGTGCCGCGAAGGAGATCACGCTGTCGCCGCAGGTGAAGACGTTACTCGGCATCAAGGCGAAGATGGTCTCCGGGCCCGATCTGGTGCGCGCGATCCTCGCGCTCGACGTCG
>JBKJUF010000561.1:0-4868 GCA_046590445.1 Kofleriaceae bacterium | reverse complement strand
AGAACGGGTGCGCGCCGTGGTAGGCGTTGCCGCGCCGGTACATCTCGACGTAGCTCGGGTTGTAGGCGAACTCGTCCTGGTACTTCTCGAGCAGGGCGTAGGCGTCTCGCGTCTCGGGCAGCAGTCGGTTGAAGAACTCGATGTAGCTCGGGTGGTGGACCGCGTCGAAGCGGTCCGAGCACGGGTGGGTGACGATCATGACGCCGCCGTCGCGCAGCAACGGGCGGTTCCGGTACATGTGATAGAAGTAGCCGAGCGCGAGCACCTGCACGAGGAGCGGGTTGAGCGCCTTGCTGTTGACGTTGTAGGGCGAGATGTACGGGATGCCCATCAACAGGATGTCGGCGGGCCCGTCGACCTCGACGCAGTTCTGCTCGTTCTGCTTCGCGATCGTGCGGTCGTGCGTTGGATCGCACGCGCCGGCGTAGCAGGCGATCATCTCGTACGCCGCGGGCGTGCGCATGAAGATCTCGCGGCGCGCGGCGAACGGCAGCTTGTCGAGCGTCCACTTCATCGCCTGGAACTTCAGGCGGTCGGACTCGGTGAAGTCGTCCTCGTTCTTCATGAGGAACGAGAGCGGACCGTCGAAGCACTTGTTGTTGAGGACGGTCTCGATGTGGAAGACCTTGAGCGTCTTCTCGACGAGGTCGCCCTGCCGCTTGAACGAGTGGCTGAGGAAGCTCTTCGGCGGATCCATGAACGAGCTGGACTCGACGATCGCCTTCGGGTGGTGGTGCGCCTTGAGGCTCTCGTAACCACAGAGCCCGACGGCCATCGACTTGTTGCCGCCGTTCATCGGCACGAAGTTGAGGTTCACGTAGATCGTGAGATCGCTGTCGGCGACCCGGCGATTCATCTCGACGAGCTCGCCGTGCCCGGTCTTGCCGAGCACGACCATGCCGTCTGGATCGCAGCCGTCGTGGTTGTAGAGCCGATCCGGCCAGTAGTCCGCCCAGACCTTCGGGCCGACCATCCGCTTGATCTCCCAGTCGTGCATGCGGCGATGCAGGCCGAGCGCGATGATGATGTGGACGTCGTCGACGCCGTGGTCGGCGAGCATCTCGCATACGATCTCGAGGACGATCTGGCGGACGTCCGGCGTGCGCATGATCGGCAGCGGCATCGAGATGTCGTCGACCGCGATCGTGACCTTCATCCCGGGGCTGAGCATCGCGTGCAGCGGGTCCGAGTCCTCGGGGTTGTTGAGCGCGTAACGGACCGCGGCGCGCGGATTCGCGACGCCCGTCATCGGTCGCTTCGGG
This sequence comes from Kofleriaceae bacterium, assembly GCA_046590445.1. Classification (GTDB taxonomy): domain Bacteria; phylum Myxococcota_A; class Polyangia; order Haliangiales; family Haliangiaceae; genus JABFXX01. Next base: position 3,606 of record JBKJUF010000561.1, on the reverse strand, counting down.
TAGATCACGCGGGTTCCGACCGGCAGGTCCTCGATCACGAAGTTCTCGCCGGAGAACATGATGCGCGGCGCCGAATCGGTGTCGATCGTGACGATGTGCTCGCGCGTGTGCGAACGGGTCTTGGGTCGGATCGCGCGCATGTCAGTCCTTTGCGGTCGTGCGGATCTTCCGCGCGCCAGGGGTAGTGGCGCCGGTCAGCGTCCTGGTCCCGGTCCCTGCAGCCGGCGGTGTCCTCGTCGCGCCAGGCGGCCGTGCCGGACGCGCGAGCCCCTGCGGGCGGCGGCTCACCGAGCGCGCCGGATCCTCGTCGAGGTCGAGCACCGGCCAGTCATACGAGCGCGCCATCGAGCGCAGCCGGAAGTCGGGGTTGCACGCCGTCGGGTGACCGACGACCGCGAGCATCGCGTAGTCGCTGAAGCTGTCGGAGTACGCCCACGACTCGGCGAGGTCGATCCCGTGCTCGCGTGCGTACTGGCGCATGATATCGGCCTTGGTCGCGCCGGCGACGAACGGCTTCTTGAGCTTGCCGGTCGCGTAATTGTCGACGAACTCGAGCCGGTTCGCGATCAAGTCGTCGACGCCGAGGTAACGCGCGAGCGGCCGCATCGTGAAATCGAGCGCACCGGACAATAGAACCTGCCGGCACCCTGCCCGCCGGCTCTCTTCGATGAGGTCCTTCGCGCGCGGGTAGATGTTCGGCTTGATGACATCCTCGAACAACTCCTCGGCAAGCACGACCAGGCGATCCTCGCTCGCGCCCGCGTACGATCGATAGAAGATCTCGTTGAACCACTTCCGCGACAGCTTGTCGGCCGCCCAGAACACCGGCACTGAAACCGCGGTCTTGATCGTGCGGCGCGCGCTCTCCACGATCGACGCGTGGCGCGACGCGTAGAACGCGAACGCGTGCACGATGTTGATCTTGATCAGCGTCCCGTCGACGTCATAGAACGCCGCGGAATTCTTGTACTTCGGCTGGGGATGCATCGCCGGGAGTTACTTGGAGTTGGCGCACATTGCCCGGGCAGAAACCGGCTGTCAATGGTACGCATCTGCCCCATGCGAATCCCGGTCTGGTTGACCCTCGCCATCGCCATCCTGGTGATCGGATTCGGCTCCTACCGGCTCTGGCTGGCCTTCGGGAAGCGCTCCGAGGATGCCCCCAAGAAGGGCCTCTACGCGCTCGGCAAGCGGACCCACCTGCTGATCGGCATCATCTACCTCCTCCTCGGCGGCGCGCTGGTCGCCACGACGTTCGGCTGGAACCCGTTCGGCGCGATGTTCGGCCCCGACACCACGGAGCCGACCAAGGACACCGCGCCGAGCCGGACCATCCCGATCGAAAAGCTTCCGAAGCCGACCCAGCCGAAATAGATACCGCTCAGAGGATCTGCAGACGCCGGCTGTGCTCCGCGTGCTCGCCGATGTACTCGAGCACGTGCGGGTGCGTCATGATGATCTCGCGAAACTCGGACGCAGGCAGGCACAGCGCGAGGCTCTTGCCGCGCGCGCTGACGTCGCTCTTGAACGCGGTGCCCCCGAGTAGCGCGGTCTCGCCGATCAGCTCGCCGGCACCGAGCGTCGCGAGGGTCGCGCCGCTGCGCTGGACGACGAACTGGCCGGCGAGCACGATGTAGAGGCCGTCGGGACGACTGCCGGCGCCGATCAGCGTCGTGCCGTCCTCGATCTCGAGGAACGTGAACTTCGCGGCGAGCTCGGCGCGCTGCTGCTCGTTGAACGGCCGGAACAGCGGGCTCGTGCGCATCCACCGATCGACGAGGCGGTCGCGGACGAAGCGCAGCACCGCGCGGAGCACGTCGCCGTGACTGCCGAGCACGCGAGACAGCGTGTGACGATCGATGCGCAGGAGCTCCGACGGCTGCGCGGCGATCACGGTCGCCGAGCGTGGCTGATCGGTCATCAGCGCGACCTCGCCGATGAACGATCCAGGACCGAGGCGCGCCATCTCGACCCGCGGCGGCCCCTCGGCCTGCACCGAGACCTCGCCCTCGCCGATCACGTAGAGCGCGTCGCCTTGATCGCCCTCGCGGAAGAGCTCCTCGTTCGCCTCGAGCGTGACGAGCGCGAGGTTCTCGACGAGCGCCTCCAGCGCATCACTCGGTAGCCCGGCGAACAGCGGTGTCGCAGCGAGCGCGCGCTGCGCGCCGAGGCCCATCACGCGTGGCGCGGGCAGCGGAATCTCCTCGATGTCGTCGAGCTCGAGCTCGGTCAAGTCGTCGACCTCGGCCTCGTATTCGGTGTGATCCGGTGCCTGGACCTCGATCACTGGCACCGCGGCATGATCGTTGTCGAGCTCGAGCTCGAGATCGAGCGGACGGTCGACGTCGCCGTTGGCATCGCGGCCGGTCTCCGCCGTGGTCTCGATCTGGGGCGCACGATCGAGGTCCGCGAAGAATGGGTCGTCGTGGACCGGCGACTCGAGCGGGATCACGTGGATGCCCGGATTGGTCGCGTCGCGGCGGTGCGAGCCGGCGAACTCGGAGCGCAGCGAGACGCTGTCGAGCGCGGCGCCGGGAGGCAGCGAGACCGGCTTGCTCTTGGTGCGTGCGACCGCGATGACGGTCGGCGTGGTGGTCTTGGTGCGAGACAGCGCCGGCATCTGGCTCGGCCCGACTGCTGCACCGATCTGGCTGGGCGTCCGCGTCCGCACTGCCTGCTGCACCGAGGAGTTTCGCGAGCGAGGACGCGGGGGATCGAGCGGCGGCGTCCGCGGGCTCAGCGTCGGGCCCGGCGGGCTCATCGTCGGGCCTGACGTGCGCAGCGCGTTGACGTTCGGGTTCTCGTGGAGCCCCGGATTGTTCTCCGCCATGCCGGCAGCGCGCGTCGGGCCGGCGCCGACCTGCTCGTTCATCTGCGCGAGCCTGCGGAGCGCCGAGGCGTGTTGCGGATCGATCTGGAGCACCAGCTTGCAGACCGCGATCGCCTGGACAAGGAACCCGTTCTGCGCGTAGCGCTCCGCCGATCGCTCGAACGCCTCGATCGCATTCTTGGTGTTGTTCAGCCGGCGGTAGGTCTCGCCAGCACGCTTCGCCCACTGGGCCTCGCGCGGTTCGACACGTTCGAGCTCGAGGTAGGCTGCCAGCGCGCGCTTGTATTTCCCGGAAGCGGTCGCCTCCGCCGCCTCTTCTCTAAGGGCCCGTACATCCTTGGCCATCGGCCTGGAACTATATAGCAACCGGCATCGTCGAGGCTGGCTCAGGACGCCGAAGCGGCGTGCATCTCGGCGACGTATGCGCTTGCGAGTTGCGCCGTGATCGGTCCCGCCGTCACCCGCACACCGTCGAGCCGGGTCACTGCCACGACGCCACGCAACGAGCTCGTGACGAACAGCTCGTCCCCCGAGCGCAGGTCGCGGACCGTGAGATCACGCACGCGCGACGCGATGCCATCGCGGGTACACAAGGCGAGGACACGATCGCGGACGATGCCCGGCAAGCCGCCGTGATCGACGGAGGGTGTGCTCACGGTCTCGCCGTTGACGATGAACAGGTTGCTGCTGGCGCACTCGACGACGTTGCCATCGTCATCGAGCCGGATCGCCTCGTCGGCACCAGTCGCCCGCGCCAGCTCGCGCGCGATCAGGTG
>JBKJUF010000280.1:0-8994 GCA_046590445.1 Kofleriaceae bacterium | reverse complement strand
ACGCGACGTCTCCCGCTTCCACCGCGACGTCCGCCGTGGTCCACGGAGATTCGTCGAGGCCCTCGGCCTTCGCTTGCTCCGCGCTGCGATGCAACACCTTACCGAGCTCGCCGCGGTCGAACCACACGCCGTGCGGGTGACACCGATCGACCGGCACGTCGAACAGCCGCAGCGGCTCCATCGGATGCTGGCACACCGGGCACGGCAGGCCGAGGCGCTCCTCGGAGACCGACCACGCGAGGTGCGGATGCGGCTGCGACTGCATCTTCGCGACCCGCTCCGCGAGCGTCGGTTCGGGAATCCACACGCCGAGACACTGCGGGCACTTCCCGAGCTCGGCCTCGGGAAGCCGTGCCGTGCGGCACCGCGGGCACGCGATCGACGCTGTACGAAACGGGTCCATCGGCCTAGAAGAAGTAGTAGTGGATACCGGCGCCGCCGGTGACGCTGCCGCCGATGCCACGGTCATTGTCGATCACGCCGCCGCTGAGCGCGACGCCCTTGGCATCCTGCAGCGCGAGCACGATGCCGAGCGAGAACGACAGCGCGACGTTGGACGTGACGAACGCGCGGATCTGGATGCCGGGCTCGAGGAACATGTAGGTGAACCGCTCGGTGTCACCGCCGTCGCGGACCTGGTCGCTGTAGAACCCGAAGCCGCCGCCGATGCCGAAGTCGGACATCGCGGTCGAGTGCAGGTGGTAATAGACGCGGCCGCCGATCGAGTAGTCGGTCGTATCGTCGTTGTCGTCACCGGTGTCGACGAAGCTGAGGAAGCCACCGAAGTGGAGCTTCCCGAGGTCGTAGTTGACCGACGCCCCTCCGGTGAATCCGTTCATCATGTACTCGGCGCCGACGCCGAGCGAATCGGCCTGACCACCGGCGAGGGCCGGGCCGGCCGAGCTGGAGAGGGCAAGCACGCCGAGAGCCGCGAGCCGCGAGGTCTTCATCATCCGGGGATGCTCACTCCATCTCGGGCCCGAGCGCAACTTGTAGACCTCGGTGCTACGCTGAGATGTGTTGTCGCCCGAGCTCGATCTGGCCGATCTCGATGCCCGGCACTGGCAGAACTGGTGGCGCCTGCTCGTGCCGCGGCGGGTGCTCGACGCGCCGGCGTGGGCGCTCGCGATCCTCGACGAGCGAACGGTCGTCAAGCTGATCGTGAGCGGCAAGGGTTCGATCGATCCGGAGACCGCGCCGCTCCCCGGCCTCGGTGAACGCGAGCTGGCGAGCTGGGCACGGACCCTTGGCGTTGCCGCGATCATCGTCGTCGAGCGTGGCGTGATCGCGCAGCTCGCCGCCGAGATCGAGGACGCGCTGCGGCTCGACCAGGATCTCGCCGAGCAGGGGATGCTCGCGTTTCGCGCGCTCAAGAAGCGAGCCGGCAAGGGGGTGTGGACGGCGCCGCCGCTGCTCGATCTGGTCCCGGCTCCGGCCTACGAGCCGCTGCAGCGCACGTTCGATCTGCTGGTCCCCGATCGCAGCGCGCTCGTCGCTTACGTGATCGAGGACGATCGCTCGCGGGTCCACGCGTCGATCATCGCGGTCAAGCAGCACGGCGACATCGTGCGCGCCGCGACCCACCGCGCGATCGGCGATCTCGTGCCCGAGACGACCCTGGCGCGCGACTGGCAGAAGGGCCAAAAGCGCGTGCTCGCAGCGATCGAGGAGCGGTTCGCGAAGCCGAGCATCGCGGTGTTCCTCGAGCGCGCCACGCTGATGCGCATCGTCACCGGCCCGAGCGATCAGCTCGCGCGCGAGCTCAACGCCAAGCACGTCATCATCGACCCGGCGCCCGCGTGGCTGCTCGGCCTGCTCGGCGGTGCCGCGGTCGCCGCGATGGCCGGCCGCGCCGCGAGCGCGCTCGCCAGCATGCTGCCGCAGGGAGCGCGTGACCGTGCGTCGGCGATGGCGAACCGCGCGAAGGATGCGATGAAGGAGTCGGGCGCGAGCCCGTTCGCCCTGCTCGGCTTCGATCCGCTCGAGCTGTGGTCCCGGCTCAAGCACTACTATCGCGAGTGATCACGCGAGCAGCGCGAGTGATCACGCCAGCAGCGCGAGCGCGCCGCCGGCCTCGCGGTAGATATCGCCGCAGCGCTGGCAGGCCAGCGTCTCGGGGAGCGTCTCGCCACAGCGGCAGGCCCAGCCGATCCGCGCCGCCGGGGTCCCGACGACGAGGGCATGGGCAGCCACGTCACGGGTCACGACCGCGCCGGCACCGACGAGCGCGTACGAGCCGAGCGTCACACCGCACACGATCGTGGCGTTCGCACCGATGGTGACGCCGCGCCCGACCCGGGTCTTCGCGTAGCCGTCCTGGCGCGCGACGTGCGCCCGCGGGTGGGTGACGTTGGTGAACACGCACGACGGCCCGAGGAACACGTCGTCGTCGAGCGTCACGCCCTCGTAGATCGAGACGTGGTTCTGGATCCGGCAGCCATCGCCGATTTTGACCTTGCCGATGAAGCAGCCCTGCCCGATCGAGCACCGCGCGCCGATCTGCGCGCCGGCCATCACGTGCACCCAGTGCCAGATCCGGGTGTCTTCACCGATCGCGGTGTTCGGTTGCTCGACGATCGCCGTCGGGTGGATGAAGACCCCATCGCGTTGCATCACGGGCAAGTCTGCCCCCGGTCGGGCGGCGCCGTCCCTCGTGAAATCGACGAACATCAGAGCGGGCATGTAGGCTCGCCATCGTGCCGAAGCGTCCGCCCCGCGTGCTGCGCGAGCTGCCGCTGCCCCGTGATCTGCGAGGCGCCGGGCCGACGCGGGCCCTCGCGGCGCGAGGTGGCGAGCTGTGGCACGCGGACGCGCTCGAGCTGCTCGGCACGCTCGCCGATCGCTCGGTCGATCTCGTCGTCACCGACCCTCCGTACGCGATCGACAAGGCCGAGTGGGACGAGTTCGAGTCGATCGAGGTCTACGTCGACTGGTGCGATAGCTGGCTCGCCGAGGTCGAACGCGTGCTCGCGCCGCATGGCTCCGCCTACGTCTGCGGGTTCTCGGAGATCCTTGCCGACGTCAAGGTGCGCAGCGCGAAGCGATTCGCGAGCTGCCGCTGGCTCGTCTGGTACTACAAGAACAAGGCGAACCTCGGACGCGACTGGGGGCGCTCGCACGAGTCGATCCTCCACCTTCGCTGCGCGGGCGCGAAGCTCGACGTCGACGCGGTGCGCGTGCCGTACAACGGCCACACGACGAAGTACCCGGCACGCATCCAGGCCGTGTCCTCGCAGTACGGTCGCGGCGTCCGCCGAGACAAGTGGGAGCCCCACCCGCTCGGCGCCAAGCCGCGTGACGTGATCGAGGTGCCGGTGATCTGCAACGGGATGTCCGAGAAGACGGCGCACGCGACCCAGAAGCCCGAGGCGCTGATCGAAAGGCTGATCCTCGCCTCGAGCGCTCCCGGCCAGCTCGTCGTCGATCCGTTCGTCGGATCGGGCACGACCGCGGTGGTCGCGGCCCGGCTCGGCCGGAGCTGGCTCGCCGGTGATGCCGACGCCCGCTACGTCGGCCTCGCCCGCGAACGGCTCGCGCTGCGCTGACCGCGGCTAGACCCATCATCCACGACACGGTCGAAGCGAGAGCGGTGCTTCGAAGATTGGCCGCCAAGGCGCCGAGTCCGCCAAGGCGCCGAGTCCGCCAAGGGTAAATTTCGGACGCGCGGGCCGCTCCTGACCCTTGGCGCTTTGGCGCCTTGGCGGCCAATCCGGGATCCGGCGCACGAGCCAGCGCCACCGAGTGGACGGCACGTCAAGCGCGTCCATGACGGGCCCGAAACGCCGACGGAACGCACTCATCAGAGCACGTCCCCGCCTCGCGAACCCCCGGTGATCAGAGCCTGGGCTGGAGGCCCATCTCGGTGATCAGGTGGTCCGCGCCGTCGATCAGGTCCATGTGCCACAGCATGTAGCGCGCGTCGACGCTGATCGTCCGCGTGGTCTTGCCGTCGAACACGACGTCGGAGGCCAGGCCTTCGACGGTGCCGTCGAACGCGAGGCCGACGAGCTCTCCCTTGTCGTTGAGCGTCGGCGAGCCCGAGTTACCGCCGGTGATGTCGACGTCGGAGAGGAAGTCGATGGCGAGCTCGCCGCCGAGCGCGGCGTCGGCGTACGGCCCGTACTGCTTCGCCTTGATCGCCGCGAGCGTCTGCTTCGGCATGTCGAACGGCTCCTTGCCGGTGTCCTTCGCGACGATCTGCGAGGCGACCGTGAACGGCCAGTCCGCCGGGTCCTTGGCGTTTGCCTTGAACGGCTTCACGGTGCCGTAGGTGATGCGCAACGTCGAGTTCGCGTCGGGTGCGAGCAGGCCGCCGAGCACCTGGCGCATCGCGTCGGCGTAGAACGGCGTCACCAGCATGATGTCGGCGTACTTCGCGTCCGACTTCTTCTCCTCGGCCTTGAAGATTGGCCAGATCCGCTGCGCCGCCTGGATGAACGGATCCTTCGACGCCTTGATCTGCTGGGTCGTGCCCTTGGTCAGCAGCTCCATGCGGACCTTCTCGTCCTCGAGCTGCTGCGCGCCGTACCAGCTGTCGAGCGTCTTGTCGATCACCGCCTCGTTGATCTTCGTGCCCTTCTTGACGCCGAGCAGCGTCGCGAGCCACGGGCGCTCGGCCTCGGGGAGGCTCGCCGCGCGGGTCAACGAGAGCCGGAAGCCGGCGCGGTCGAGCGTGCGGTCGTAGCCCTTCGCGAACTGCTTCTGCCCCGCGATCGCGCGCGCCATGTCGCGGTCCTGATAGCCCGGCTTGCGCTCGGGGTCCTGCTTGACGCGCTCCTCGGCCCAGCGCGTGAATCCGAGCGCCGTGCCGAGCAACCTCGAGCCGCCGAACGTGATGCCGCGGTCGAAGTCCGCGCGCGCGGTCCGCTGCTCCTCGGTCAGGAGCTTCTCGAGCCGCTCGAGCGCGGCCTTGTGCTGCTCGTTACCGGGCTGCGCCGCCCACGCCTTGACCTGCTTGTCGAGCGCGTCCTTGCGCTGCAGCAGATCGCCGGACGTCAGGCCCTTGAGGATGCCCTCGTACTTCTCGAGGCCATTCTGCACGCCCTGCTTCAACACGGTCGCCTTGATCGCCGTCTCGCCCCCGTCCTTGAGGTGCGACTCGGCGAGCGCGTAACGCTCTTTCAGATACGCGATGTAGTACGGGTAGAACCACTCGACGTCGTGGCGCGTCTCGGACGCGGTGTCGGTGCGGCTCGTCGAGCCGGGATAGCCGGTGACCATCACGAAGTCGCCCGGCTTGAGGCCGGCGGTCGTGACCTTGATGTGGTGCTTGGGGCGGAACGGCACGTTATCGGCGGCGAAGTCCGCGGGCTTGCCGTCCTTGCCGACGTACGCGCGATAGAACGACCAGTCGCCGGTGTGGCGCGGCCACGCCCAGTTATCGATCTCGCCGCCGTAGTTGCCGATCGCACGCGCCGGCACGTAGACGAGGCGGACGTCGCGGATCTCGAGGTTCTCGATCAACAGGTACATCCCGCCGCGGAAGAAGCCCGAGACCTGGCAACGCAGCCCCGGGCGATCCTTCTCGCACGCGGTGACGAGCTGCTTCATCCGGGTCTCGAGCTCGGTCTTGCGCTTGTTCGGGTCCTTGATGGCCTCGAGGCCGTCACGCATCTCCTTGGTGACATCCTTGAACGCCTGCGCGACGAACACGCGCTGCGCCGGACCGGCAGACTTCTCCTCGGCGCGGGTCTTCGCGAGGAAGCCGGCCTCGACGAGGTTGCGCTCGGGCGTCGCGTTGAACTGCAGCGCGCCCTGCACGCAGTGGTGGTTCGTGACGATGAGGCCGTCGGGCGAGACGAACGAGCCGGTGCAGCCGCCGAGCGAGACCACCGCAGCGAGCGGTGCGCTCAGCGGATCCGCGAGGACCTTTGCGTCGATCCGGACGCCCATCTTCTGGAACACGGCGGTGTGGCCGGGCAGCGTCATCTGCGAGGGCATCCACATGCCGCCCGCGTTCGAGTACTGCTGCCGGAACGCGAGGTTCGGATCGACCTTCGCCGGCATCGTCGTACCGCCGGTCGTCGTGGTCGTCGTGCCTTGCTCGTGAGTGGACCCGAGGGTGCCACCCGTATTCTGGGTCTTGCTTCCGCCGCTGCACGCGGCAGCGAGGAGCAGGCCGCAAAGGATGCCATTTCGTTGCATGGCCGGAGGCGTACCAGAAATCGGCCGCGGATCCGTCGACAACTGCCTTACAGGCCGTGGCCAAGGCGGCGCCGGGCGCGATCCTCACGCCACGCGACGACCGCGACACCTGCGACACGGTCTCGATGCGCCGAGATTCCCGTGCCTGAAGGGAGTTGCGCGTCAGTCAGAGGCGAAGCAGTAGAACGACCCGCGCCCCCCGCTGCCGGCAAACGCCGCCGCCGAGCAGCCCGAGGTGGCGTGCGCCGCGCTCCACGATGTCGGATCCGCGCCGCCACCGATCCGATCGTGGTGACCGACTTGCGCCGTCACGCCGGTCGCCACCGCGCTCGTCCAGTTCGCGCAGTGGTTGCCGCTCGACACGCCAGCCGCCGTCGATCCGGTGAGGATGTCGTGCTGGTTCGGGTTGTCGCCCGAGCCGTTGACGACCGCCCCGGTCTCGTCCGTCGAGCTCGCCTTGCTCAGCATGTTCGCCGCGGCATCGTGGAGGTTCGCCACCGACGACGCGACCATCACACCGGCGCGATTGAACCACGGCCCGGCGCCGATCCGGTCCTTGGCGTTCTCCGCATTGGTGCTGAGGTACGCGCGCCACGTTCGCGTCGACGCCTCGGGCACCGCGGCGACGGCCTTGGTGCGGCAGATCTCGTCGGCGCCCACCAGGCCGCCGAGGTTGCCGCCGTTCGGCCCCCCGGTGCTCGTGATGAAGAAGCTGAACGTCGTCTTCGCGGCATCGGGCGCCGGCGCATCGACCGAGCCGGGTGGCGCGTCGATCGTGCCGGGGTTGGGGTTCGGCGGGGCGTCGCCCGCGCAGCCGAAACCGAGGCCCGTGGAGAGCGCCAGGCCAAGCGAGGGGCCGAGCGCGGCGAGAAGACAGAGACGCATCCAGCGAGCATCGCACGACCCGGCCACGCGCGGTCCAGGTTCGACGTGGCGGGCGCCACTGTCAACCACGGTCCGATCGTCCATCCGTCAGTCGTCGAGCGCGAAGGTCGCGAAGAAATTCGCGACCTCGTCACGGGGCACCTTCGCGCGCTGCTCGGAGGCGATGTCGCGCACCTCGAGGAGCTCGTCGGGGATCTCGAGCAGGAAGCGCGAGGGCGTACGCGGCACGGTGCGGCCGCGAGAGACCCGCGTGCACGCGCGGGTCAGGTAGAGCTTGCGCTGCGCGCGCGTGATCCCGACATAGCAGAGCCGGCGCTCCTCGCTGATGTCGGTCGCGTGATCGGCGTCGACACCACCTGCCGACGTCACGTCGGTCGCCTGCGGCTGCAGCGTGCGGGCGTGCGGCAGCAGCTCCTCCTCGAGGCCGACCATGAAGCAGACCGGAAACTCGAGGCCCTTCGCGCCGTGCAGCGTCGTCAACACGACGCGATCGCTGGTGTCTTCCTTGTCATCCTTGGTGTTCTCGAGCGACAGCATGCGGAGGTACTCGGCGAGCTCCTCCTTGCCACGGCCCTTCTCGGTGAACCGCTGAAGCGCGCCGAGCAGGCCCTCGACGTTGTCGATCCGGCGCTGCGCGGCGGCCATGCTGCCCGCAGCGTGCCGCAGATCGTCGTAGAGCTTGATGTCCTCGATCAGCGTGCGGGTCGCGATCACCAGATCGACGCCATCGGCGATCGCGCCGGCGAGCTCGGAGACCACGTGGACGAGCTCGATGATGCCGTTGCGAGCCGCGCCGCGGAGATCGCCGACATGGGGGACGACGTTGACCGGCTTGGCCTCGTCGGCATCGTCGAGCGGCAGGATGTTGTCGAGACCGGGTAACGTGCCGGTGCCGGTGATCACGCCGCGCAGCGCATCCCACAGCGTCGCGTGCCGGCCGTGCGCCGCGGTGACGAGCCGCTCGACGGTCGTCGCGCCGATCCCGCGCGCCGGGTAGTTGATGATCCGGCGCAGCGCGAGCTCGTCGCGCGGGTTCACGGCGACCCGCATGTACGCGAGGAGATCCTTGACCTCCTTGCGCTCGAAGAACTGCTGGCCGCCGTACATCACGTACGGGATCGATGCGGTCCGCAGCTCCTCCTCGAGGATCTTCGCCTGGATGTTCGAGCGGTACATCACGGCGATGTCCGCCCAGCCGCGGCCATCCTTCTTGAGCTGGTGGATCTCGGCCGCGACCCACTTCGCCTCGTCCTCGGGCGTCGCCGCCACGGCGTGCGTGATGATCTCGCCGTCGCCGAGGTGCGACCACAGCTGCTTGCCGTGGCGCTGCTTGTTGTTCGCGATCACCGTGTTCGCGGCCGCGAGGATCGTCTTGGTCGAGCGATAGTTCTGCTCGAGCTTGACGATCTTGGCGCCCGGAAACAGCTCGGCGAACCGCAGGATGTTCGTCGGATCCGCGCCGCGCCAGCTGTAGATCGACTGGTCGTCGTCACCGACGACGACCAGGTTGCCGTGGTCGGCGACGAGGTGGCGCACCATTCGCAGCTGCGCGGCGTTGGTGTCCTGAAACTCGTCGACCATGACGAACCGGAAGCGCTCGGCCCACCGCCGCCCGACCTCGGGATCGCGCTGGAACAGCCGCACCGGCTCGACGATCAGATCGTCGAAGTCGAACGCCGCGCACGCGCGCAGCATCTCCTGATACTTCGGATACACCTGCGCCGTGATGTGGTCGTACTCGTCGAGCGGGTTGCCCTCGTACTCGGCGGGCGCGACGAACGCGTTCTTCGCGAGCGAGATCCGCGACAGCACCGACTTGACGTCGAACCGACGATCGCCGTCGCGGGTGGTGTCCTTGATGTGACGCAGCGCCTCGCGCAACGCGCCCATCTGATCCGACTGGTCGTAGACCGTGAACCCGCGCGGCAGGCCGAGCGCCTTGCGTTCGCTGCGGAGGATCTGCAG
>JBKJUF010000177.1:0-10458 GCA_046590445.1 Kofleriaceae bacterium | reverse complement strand
CCGACCGGGCTGCCCGCGGGGAGTGCACGGGGATCGTGTGGCACCTGCGCGTGGCGCTTCATGCACCGCGGCAGCGCGCGTTGTCGGCAGGCGGACGCGAAGATCGAGGATGCGTGGCCGGCGTGCGAGCGTCACGAGCCAGCGCTCGACTGCCAGACCTGCGGCGCCTGCTGCCGCGCCGCCTATCACTCGGTCGAGGTCTCGCGACGCGATCCGGTGATCAAGAAGCAGCCGACGTTCGTCGTCGATCGCACGACCTACCTCGAGATCCGCCGGGACGGCGATCGCTGCGCCGCGCTCCACGGCAGCCCGACGACACGCTTTCACTGCGAGATCTACGACGATCGACCGCGGACGTGCCGCGACTTCACGCTCGGCTCCACCCACTGCCTCACCGCGCGCCGCCGCGTCGGCCTCAGCCTGTGATGCTGCGCTGGCTCGTGCCCGTCGCGTTCACGATCGCGATCGCTGGCTGCTCGTCGCTGCCCACCGCGCGCGAGCCCGCGGTCGTCGCGCCGACCTCTCCGCTCGCGCGGGTCGAAGCGAGCGTCGATCTCGATGGCAAGCCGATCGGCACGAGCGCTGCGCCGGCGACGATCCTGATCGTGATGGCGTCGTGGTGCAGTCACTGTCATGCACAGCTCGCCGTGCTCGCCGAGGTGCGCCAGGCCCATCCCACCACGCGGATCCTGGGCATCAACTACAAGGAGCACGAGGAGTACGACGGGCGCGGCAACCCGCAGGCGCTTCGCGCGTACGTCGCGAACACCGCGCCGTGGCTGCGTGTGGTGCCCGCGGACGACGCGCTGTTCGCCGTGCTCGGCCGCCCTCCCAAGATCCCGACGGTGTTCGTCTACGATGCGAGAGGGCGCCTGGTCGCGCGCTTCGATCGCCGTGATCGCGCGCCACCGGATGCGATCGAGCTTGCCGCGCTGCTCCGCGGGCTCGGTGCGTGAGCGCGCCGCGAGATGGAGGTGCCTGGCTCACGCCCCGCCCCGGGCCCAGGTTGGAGGGCCCGGGATTCACTCCCGGCCCCGGGCCCAGGTTGGAGGGGCCGGGATTCACTCCCGGCCCCGGGATCACCGTATCGGCATGCCGACCCGCGCGGCGACGCCGGCGATCCAGCTCCGCACGCGGTCCTCGAGAACGGGCAGCGTGACCGCACCGGCGCCCAGCACGGCCGCATGGAACGCCTTGATCTCGAAGTGCGTGCCGAGCGTGGCCTCGGCCTCGGCGCGCAGCTTCAGGATCTGTAGCTGGCCGACCTTGTAGGCGAGTGCCTGGCCGGGCCAGCCGATGTAGCGATCGACCTCGTTCGAGATGTTCACCTCGGTCAGCGCGGTGTGCTCGCGCATGAACGCCTCGGCCTGGGCGCGCGACCAGCCGAGCGCATGGAGCCCGGTGTCGACGACGAGCCGCGACGCCCGCCACGCGTCGTAGCTGACCTTGCCGATCCGGTCGAGCTCGGTCGTGTAGAGGCCCATCTCGTCGGCGAGTCGCTCGGTATAGAGGGCCCAGCCCTCGACGTACGCGGTCGAGCCGTCGAGCTTGCGGAACGCCGGCATCGCACCGAGCTCCTGAGCGAGCGCGATCTGCAGGTGATGCCCCGGGATCGACTCGTGCCAGGTCAGCGCCTCGAGCTCGAAGCGCGGGCGGGTCTCGGGCTTGTACGTGTTGACGAAGTACTCGCCCGGCTTGCTGCCGTCGTAGTGCGGCTGGCGGTAGTAGGCGATCGTCGAGTACGGCGCCTCGTACGACGGGATCTCGCGCATCACGCAGTCGGTCCTCGGCAGCACCGAGAAGAACCTTGCCTGCGCGGCCTTCGCGCGATCGAGCGCGTGCTGCGCCGCCGCGAGCAGCTCTTCGCGGGTCGTGAAGTAGAGCGCGCGATCGCCGCGGAGCCTCGCGATCGTCGCGGTGACGTCGGCCGTGTCGAACACCCGCTTGCCGAGCGCGGCGAGCTCGCGATCGGTGCGCGCGATCTCCGCGAGCCCGAGCTCGTGCAGCTCCTCGGGCGTCATCGGCAAGCCGACGTGTGAGCGGATGGCGGCGCGGTAGCAGGTCGCGCCGTCGGCCAATCCCGCGAGACCCTCCTTGTCGATGCGCGCCACGGGTAACACGCGATCGCGGAGGAAGTCGCGGAGCGCGACGATGGCACCGACGATCTGCGTCGCGACGACCTCGCGCAGCGCCCCGTGCAAGCGGTCGCGCGCACCCGCGGGCCAGGTCTCCGGCGTCGCCGCGACGGCCCACGCCGGCCGCGTCATCTGCCAGCTCTCGACGGGCTTTGCGAGCTCGCCATCGAGCTGATCGATCGCGCGGCGTACCTTCTCGGCGGACGCGACGCGACCCGAGGCGCGCCCTTGCTCGAGATTCGCGATCGTGTCGTCGACGAGCTTGCGACCCTGGCGCAGCCGCGCGATCAGATTCTCGGCGTCCTGCGGCGTCTTCGCGGTGTGCGACTCGACGAGGTACGACAGCTCGCCGAACAGGCTGCCACCACCGCTGTCGACGGCCCACTCGTGGAACTTGCAGGCGTCGAGGCCGAGCTCCGCCGCGAGCCGGTCCGCGAGCAGCGCGTGCGTCACGCGATCGGTGTCCTCGAGCGCAGTTGCCTCGATCGTCGCGAGCCGGGCGAGCAGCGCGTGGCGCTCCTGGGACGCCAGCGCGAGCGCAGCCGCGTCACGCGGTGCGAGCCGGTCGTCATAGCGATGATCGCCAAGCGTGGTCGCCCACGTCGGGGCCCAGCGCATCATGTGCTCCCAGTGATCGAGCACGACCGCGCGCAACGTGGGATCGGTGACGCCGGCGACCGCATCGGCGGCCAGTGGCGACGGTCGAACGGCCGGTCGTGTCATCGAGGTTCCCTTCGGCGCAGCACACGCGAGCCCGACGCAGGCGACGAGCACGCGGTAGCGCATGGCGCGGTTGTACCGCCTGCGGGATAGTGTCGTCGCCGTGCAAGTTCACCTCATCGACGGGACCTACGAGCTCTTCCGCGCGTGGTTCGGCGCGCCACCGGCACAGCACGAGGGTCGCGAGGTCGGCGCGACACGCAGCATGCTGCGCAGCTTCGCGATGTTGCTCGGCCGCGGCACGATCACGCACGCCGGCGTCGCGTTCGATCACGTGATCGAGTCATTTCGCAATTCGCTGTTCGCCGATTACAAGACCGGCGAGGGAGTCCCCGAGGCGCTGACCGCGCAGTTCGAGCTCGCCGAACGCGCGACTGCCGCGCTCGGCCTCGTCGTGTGGCCGATGATCGAGTTCGAGGCTGATGACGCGATCGCGACCGCCGCCGCGCGGCTCGCCGCCGATCCTGCTGTCGCGCGTGTGATGATCACGGCGGTCGACAAGGACATGTGCCAGTGCGTGATCGACGCGCGCGTCGTGTGCTGGGATCGCTTCAAGGATCAGATCCTCGACGCGGCCGGCGTGATCGCGAAGCACGGGGTGCCGCCCGCATCGATCCCCGACCTGCTCGCGCTCGTCGGTGACACCGCCGATGGCATCCCGGGCCTCACGGGCTGGGGCAAGAGCTCGGCGGCGAAGCTGCTCGCGGTGTACGGCACCCTCGATGCGATCCCGGATGATCCTGCGCGCTGGTCGCTCGCAATCCGCGGCGCCGATCGGCTGGCTGCGTCACTCCGCGAGCACCGCGCGGAAGCCGCGCTCTACCGCACGCTGGCGACGTTGCGGCTCGACTGTCCGATTCCGTGCGAGGCCGAGGCGCTGCGCTGGCGCGGCGTGGACCGGGCGGCGCTCGAGGCGATCTGTATCGAGGTCGGGCTGCCTGCGGATAGCTTTCGCCTCGCACCGCCTGCGTGACTCCAGGCGGACCGGGCCCGGGCGCCCGCGCGACCTGACCACCGCGCTATCCAGGGACACCCGGCTCCGGCCGTGCCGGCAGTGCTCGACGTGGTCGCGCGGGTTTCCGCGATTTGCCGGCCGGTACGCGGATTGCGTAGGGGACAGTCGTGCGCAACCCCCTCGCGATCGTCGCCGTCCTGGTGACCGTGCACGCGGCGCCCGCCGAGGCATGCCCGCGCACCGCGATCTGCGTGATGACGCTCGATACCCGCGCGATCGAGGTCGCCAGCGCACCGCAGCCAAAGAAGCCGATCAAGCTCGGGCTCGTGGTCCGCGAGAGCGACCGCGGACCGTGGCGGTTCGACGATGCGCCGCGCGAGTCGGCGACGAACGAGATGCCGTGGATCTGGCAGGCGCTCCGCCAGCAAGTCTACGTACGGATGCCGCGCTACGAGGAGCAGGAGCTCTCGTTCACGTTGTCGCCGGTCGTCGTGACTGGCTCGTTCGACACCGTCCCTGGTGTCGGCGTCGCCGGCGACTTCTAGGGATCCAGTGTAGGTTGGAGAGCGAGAGCCCCGCGCCGGCTCGGATCACCCGCTTGGCCTGCGGTTCTCGGATATGGTGCGCCGCGAACGTCCGTGGCAGTACCGGCGAATCATGGAAGCAGCTCTCGACGACGCGAGCGTACCGTCGCCGCGGCGTGGGGCGGCGGTGTGTTCGCGCTGGCCGCGACGATCTCGCTGGTCGTCTGGGCCGTGGCGCATCGGCTCTCGGAGCGGGGAGTCGTCAAGCAGGTCGACATCGTCGCCGACCACATGGCGGAGCGCATCCGGGCTTGTGTCGCGACGCGGCTGGAGCTGGTCTCGCAGATTCGCCGCGAGTGGCTACTCGGCGGCCTTCGCGACGATCGCTCCTTCGCGCGCCGCATCGATGCGTTGATCGCGACGTTCCCGGGCTACCTCGCCGTCAACCGGATCGACGAGCGCGGCGTGATCGCATCCGTGTTCCCGGCGGATACGAACGCGGCAGCGCTCGGGAAATCGCTCGACGACAAGCCCGTCGCAGCCGCCGCCTACCGCGCCGCGCTCGCCGCGCATGAGCCGCGCATGACCCCGCCCCTCGAGCTGTTTCAGCGAGGCGTCGGTGTTGCCGTCTACGTGCCGACCGGCGAGGTGCCCGGCGCGCCGCAGATGGTGCTCAACGGCGTGTTCCGGGCGTCGACGCTGATCCCGGCTTGCCTCGGCGGCCACGCCAGCGCTGGCTACAGCATCGAGCTTCGCGATCAGGAGAGCCTGCTCTATACGCGTTCCATCGCTGACGAGGCGTCGGAGCTGGCGATCCACCGCTCGTTTCCACTGCTCGATCGGATCTGGACCCTGCGGATCGTGCCGGCTCGCGCCATGGTCGCGTCCATGATGGATCCCGTGCGGCTGATCGCCGTGACCGGGGTCGGGTTCGCAGCCTTGCTCGGCGTCCTCGTCTTCTTCGCGATCGGGATTCGCGATCGCGAACGCGCACGCCGGCGGGTCGCGGAGGAAGCACAACGCGAAGAGCGCCGGCGCATCGAGCTCAAGTTCCAGCAGGTCGAGCGCATGCAGGCGCTCGGACAGCTCGCGGCCTCGATCGCCCACGACTTCAACAACCTGTTGACGATCATCATGACCAGCACCCACTTCCTCGGCAAGGCCTCGGATCTGCGAGACGTCGAGGCGATCGCGCGCGACATCGATACCGCCGCGCAGAAGGGCGCGACACTCACCAAGGAACTCGTCCTGTTCGGACGTGGTGACGAACGTCCCGCTGGCCCTGTCGATCTCGCGGCGATCGTGCGCGCACTCCGTAACTTGTTAGCGCGGCTCGGCGGGCCCACGATCACGCTGGCGATCGATTGCCCCGAGCAGCCAGCGATGTTGTTCGGGTCGACGGTTCAGCTCGAGCAGATCATCGTCAATCTCGCCAGCAATGCGGTAGCTGCGATGCCCGCCGGTGGAGCTCTCTCGATCGCCGTGCGCGGCACGGACACCTCCGTCGTGTTGCGCGTCGAGGACACTGGCTCGGGGATCGATCCGCGCATCCTCCCACGCATCTTCGAACCGTTCTTCACGACCAAAGCGGAGAACGTCGGTACCGGACTCGGACTCGCCACCGTCTACGGTCACGTCCATCGCATGGGCGGGGAGATCACGGTCGAGTCCACGCTGGAAATCGGCACGTGCTTCGTGGTGACGTTTCCGAAGCTGCGCAACCAAGCACCGTAGCGACGAGGCGCGCTACTTGCGCAGGGCGATCGACGCTCTGCCGTCGATCGCCGGGAACGTGATCTTCGCGATCACCTTGCCGATGCACGCGCGCACCGGCTCGCTGGTATCCGCGATCACGAAGGTCGCGCGGCCGTTCGTGACCGTCACCGTCAGCGTTGCCTCGGCCTGCGCGCCGAGGCAGGTCACGAGCGCGGCGCGCTGGGTCTCGACGAGCCCGCGCACCCGGATCGTGGGATCGAGCAGCGGCTTCGCGGCACCCTCGGTCTCGACCTTCGCGCTCTCGTTCTTCGCGGTGTCCTGCTTCGTGTCGGCCGATTCCTCGTCGCGATCGTCCGCGAAGCTATCGGCCTTATCGGCACCACCACCACCACCGCGGCCGCCGACGCCGAGCTTGCCACCCACCGGTGGCGGGCGCGGTGCCGGCTCGCGCGTGTCGGCGGGTGCGCGGTCGCTCGTGCTGCGCTCGACCTTCGCGGGCGCGGGCTGCTCGGTTGCCGCGATCGGCATCGCGGCAGGCTGATCGGCCGCCGCCGCGGACTCGGCTGCCGGTGCGCTCGCGCCGGTTTCCGCCGCCGCGCGCTCGGCGTTGCGTCCGGCGGATGCCGTCGCGTGCTCGGTCGCTGCCGCAGCCTGCTGCTTCGACAATCCCCATGCGAGCGAGCCATCGACACGCGTGCTGCGACCGCTCTCGACCGACCACCGAGCGCTGTTATGGAACAGCTCGATCACGACGGCGCCATCCGCACCGGTGGCGATCACGTCGTCTGCGAAGATCTCTGCGCCGGGCGCGAGCGGGCGCGGCTTGCCGTGCCGGGTGGCGTCGACCTTGCCGGACACCTCGACGACCTTGCCGGCAGCGGTCCCGACCGCGGCCGCCGGGGTCTCCTCCTTCGACTTGCACGAGGCCACGACGGAGATCGCGATCAAGCCACCGAGAACGACACGCAGCATGGTCCCGATAGTACGCACATGCGGCGGCGGCGGTCTCTCCTGTACTGCGCAGGACATTCGTCAGGTTGGACACTGACAGGCGCACGACCCTTGGCGGCCGCACGCCGGCCGTCCATCCTGGCGGCTTGCGGATCGTGATCCTGCTCGGCTTCCTCGCTGGCCTCGCTGGCCTCGCTGGCCTCGCTGGCTGCGGCTCGGCGTCGACCTCCGCGAAGCGCGTGCGACCCACGACCGGGGGCATCGCCGGGCTCGCGCACGATCACGACAGCCGCGATCCGGTCGCGAAGGCGCAGATCCGCGTGCGCGCCTCCGAGCACGCGCCGCCGCGCACCACGCTGTCGAGCGATCGCGGCCTCTACGACATCCGGCTGCTCGCGCCAGGACGCTACACGGTGACCGCGCTGTTCGCGGGACAACCGATCGAGATCCGCAACGTCCTGGTCCGTGCCGGCGAGATCACGATGGTCGACCTGATGTTCACGCTCGGCCGGCCCGAGCCGATCCGGCTGGACTACGACGCGCCGGCCGGCAGCGAGATCGATCGCTATCGCCCGCGGCACCTCACCGGCGCGGTCGCGCTGATCGAGGGCACCGTCAACGACACGACCACGCGCCAGCGCGTCGCCGGCGCGGTCGTGACCGCAGTCCACGGCGACGACGTCGCGTCGACGCAACAGACGGTCAGCGACGAGCACGGCCGCTATCGCTTCGAGGCGCTGCGCCCCGGCGTCTACTCGGTCAGCGCCTACTACAGCATCAGCGGGCGCGGTCAGATCGAGGTTCGACGCAGCGGGATCACGGTCGACGCCGCGGAGGCAGTCGTCGTCCCGCTGTGGATCGAGATGACCCGCTGATCAGTCGAACCAGAACCGCGCGCCGATCGAGCCCTCGAGATGAAGGGCGATGGTGTCGTCGCGGTAGTCGTCGGTGTAGAAGTCGAGGAGGAACGTCAGCTGGATGAAGATGTCGAGCGGGATGTTGTTGAAATCGAAGGCGATGCCGAGCGGGGCGCGGACGCCGATCGCGGTGCCGTCGAAGTCGTCGCGATCGTTGAAGCTCCAGAACCGCACGCCGACGCCGACGTAGAACGGGATCTGGACCGCAGCTCCCTGCGCGAGCACGAACGGGTGCCACAGGTGATCGATGTAGAGGTTCAGGCCGTTACGGCGATTGCGGTAGCCGTAGTAGCGCTCGTTGTCGTAGCCGACGCCGAAGTTCAGGGCCGTGCTGGGCGACAGGAAGTACTTGCCGTTGAGGCCGGTGGGTCCACCGAGCTCGATGCCCAGGCCAAACGTTCCGTTGGAGTTGTAGCTGCTGCTGCCGCCACCGCCGAACGATCGGCGACGTTTGGCGTCTGCAGGTGCGGCCGCCAAGAGTACGAAGGCGAGTGCTAGTAGGAAGGTACGTAGGGTCATGAGCACGATCCTAAACAGCAAATCAGTTCGCGTGTCAGAATCAGGCTGTGGTTCGTTTCCCCACGGCTGTCTTGGGCTTGACGTGGATTCTCGCGTGTGGCTCTGGACCGAGCGGCCCGAACAGTGCACCGGCCGAGCCGCCCTCGAAGCGCGCGCTACCTTCCCCTACCGACGCCGCTGTCGCGGAGATCACGGTGCGCCCGAAGCTGGTCTGCGAGCCCGGCACCACGGCGGCGCCAGCGCTCCCACCTGACCCCACGTGGTTCTGCGCGCGTCCCGACGGCACGCCGCATGGGCCGTTCGTCACACTGTTTCCGGACGGTGCGAGCGCGATCACCGGCAACCACCGCGATGGCGCGCTCGACGGTGGCTGGCAGAAGCATCACCCGTCCGGTGCGGTCGCGGAGACCGGCGCGTTCACGGCAAACCTGCCGACCGGCACGTGGCAGCAGACGAGCACGACGGGTGCCCTGCTCGGCACGTACACGCTCGCAGACGGGACCGGCATCGAGAAGCGCTGGCTCGACGACGGGTCGCTCTACAGCGAGATCCCGCTGCAGGCCGGCGCGCGGCACGGCTTCGCGAAGACGTTCGCGCGCGACGGCGGCGTGCTCGCAGCAGCGCGCTACAGCGCCGGCAAGCTCGACGGTCCGTACGTTGCGGGATCGCTCCGCGCGCTGCGCTTCGAGGAGAGATACAGCGCCGGTATCCGCACGGGACCGCGATCGATCTGGCAATACGGCGTGCTGATCGCCGATGAGAGCTTCGATCGTCGCGGCAAGTGGAACGGGCCGTACACGCTGTGGCGCAGCAAGAAGATCGCGCGCGTCAAAGGTCAGTTCGAGCACGGCAAGCGCGTCGGCGCGTGGGTGTGGCACGACCGCGACGGCAACAAGGAGCGCGAGGGGCGTTACGTCGAGGGCAAGCGGGATGGCTGGTGGATCGAGTGGTGGGAGAACCGCGTGGTGTTCACCGGTCACTACAAGGCGGGCATGCCGGACGGCGAATTCGCGTACTTCGATCGCAAGGGCAACGCACTCGGCAAGGTGACACTCGCGGACGGCACCGGCACGCTGATGACGTTCTGGGGAAATCGCCAGCCGTCGTCGAAGACACGGTACGTGAAGGGTGTCGAGGACGGCCTCTACCAGGAGCTCGACCCGCGCGGCAAGGTCATCATCGAGGGCCGCTACAAGGCGGGTGCGAAGCACGGCGTGTGGAAGGAGTGGACGCCCGATGGCGTGCCGCTCGTCGAGCAGTCGTGGACACGCGGCAAGCTCGACGGCGCGGTCAAGAAGTACGTCGACGGCAAGCTGTCGCTCGAGTCGACCTACCAGGATGGCCAGGCCAGCGGTCCGTACGCCGAGCATCGCGATGGCAAGCCAGTGATCTCCGGGCAGTTCGTCGCAGATCGCAAGCACGGCACGTGGACGCACCACGACGCGACCGGCGCGATCGTGCGGACGGCGACGTACAAGGACGGCGTCCTCGACGGCCCGTGGCGCGAGGTCGTCGCCGGCGGCGTGACCGAGGGCACCATCGCCCTGGGGCGTCGCACCGGTACCTGGACGCGAACGGACGCTGCTGGCGCCGTACGGCAGCTCACGTACGGCCCCCCCTGAGCGCCGCGCCGCGATCCAAACCACCGGCGGATCCAAGAAATTCCCGACGGTGTTTCGGTCATCTGTTTCGTCACCTGGGGTGCAACCATTCGGCTGCTCGTGCGTTCTATCCATAGGAACGAAGTGAGAACCGCCGTGAACCGTGACGCCAAGACCCAGTCCGCTCTGATCGCACTCGCGCGGCGCCGCCGCATGCAGCGCGCGCTCGCTCACGCCTCGATCCATCGCGATGCGCCGATGCCGACGCTCCGCAGCTCGCTCGGCTACATGACGACGACCGCGTGCATCACCGACGAGGTGCCCTCGGACCCCTCCCGCTCGCCAGCGTTCGCTGGCTCGCTCCATCTCGGCTCCCGCTCGCCAGCGTTCGCTGGCTCGCTCCATCTCGGCTCCCGCTCG
>JBKJUF010000160.1:0-26603 GCA_046590445.1 Kofleriaceae bacterium | reverse complement strand
CGACCGGCCAGCCGATCACCGCCGCGAGCCGTGTGGTCCCCGTGATCATGGCTGGATCGCGCACTCGCGCAGGCTCGCCGCGACGGCGCGGAGTCCGCGATCCAGCCATGATCACGGGGACCACACGGCTCGCGGCGGTGATCGGCTGGCCGGTCGCGCACTCGCGGAGCCCGCTCATGCTCAACGCGGCATTTGCGGTCTCCGGCACCGATGCCGTGATGCTGCCGATCGGCGCGCCGCCCGAGCGATTCGCCGGCGTGATCGCAGGGCTGCGCGCGATGTCCGCGATCGGCGCGAGCGTCACGGTGCCGCACAAGCTCGCCGCCGCGGCGCTCTGCGATCAGCTGTCGCCCGGCGCGCACGAGATCGGCGCGGTCAACTGCCTGCACTTCGATGGCGCTCGCCTGGTTGGCCACAACACCGACGCTCCCGGCTTCGTCGATGGCCTGATCGCGGCCGGCTTCGATCGTGGCGGCGCGCGCGCGGTGATCCTCGGTGCGGGCGGCGCAGCACGTGCGGTCGCCTTCGGCTTGCGCGAGCACGCGACCGTCGAGGTGCTCGCGCGAGCACCTGACCGCGTGCTGTGGACCCAGGCCACACGATGGACTCCGGAGGCCCTCACCGCGGCGTTCGCGCACGCGGACCTCGTCGTCGATTGCACACCAGCCGGCCTCGCGGAGCACGCCGAGCGCGCGTTGGTCGACACGCTACCGCTCGACGCGCTCCCGCCGAGCTGCTGGGTCGCGACGCTGATCTACCACCGCGCCACGCTCCTGGTCGAACGCGCACGCGAGCGCGGGCATTCCACCGTCGATGGCCGTGCGATGCTCGTCCATCAGGGTGCCCGCGCGTTCACGATCTGGACGGGCGCACCGGCTCCGATCGACGCGATGACGCGGGCTCTCGATGACGCCCTCCGCGGTACGTGATCTGCATCGCAACGGCACCAGTCGTTGACCGCCAGAGGTGCCATGAAGGACTTCCGTCAGTTCTCGTTCGGAGTGGTTGCCGTCCTGTGCCTTGGATTCACAGGGGCGCGTGTCGGATGGGCCGAAGCACCTGGCCGACAGGGTCATTACGTCGAGGATCCGCTGGCACCTCACGTCACCGAAGGGACGACGGCAAGACTTGGCACCTCGGTCGGCTTCCTCTACGGCGAGCGACTGGATGTCCTGGCGCTCGGGTTCGCGGTCGCCGGCGGTCAGCGATTTGGCCGGTTCGCGGTCGAGGCCGAGTACAGCTACCTCAACTTCACGATGAAAGGTCCGTCGAACCTGGCGCTCGGTGATGGCCAGCGCCTCGGCGTGGTCGGCCGCTTCGACGTGCTGCGGCTCGGCTCGGCGATCATCGGTGGCAACTCGATGCTCGCGGTCTACGTCGAGGGCGGCGCCGCCGTCGCCTGGAACGACTGGTACCAGCCGGCGTATGACGAGGCGAGCCGCATCGTCCCCGCCGACACCAAGCGCGTCGAGGGTCAGGCCGGCTTCGGCATCCAGCTCGATCACCGTCTACAGGAGCCGCTCGGGTTCCCGCGCCGGATCGGCTGGTTCCTCGGGTGGCGCGTCGCGCTTGCGCCGCACGAGACCGAGGCCGCATCGATCTGTCGGGGCACGAGTTGCCGGCCCGCACCGATGATGCCGAACGAGCGTTACACCGACCGGTCGATGCTCTTCCAGTCGAGCCTCGCCGTCACCTGGTAGTTATTCCGCCGGAGCGGCGGGAGCTGTGGGAGCAGCCGTCGTGGTGCACTGTACCTCGTCGACACACTCGCCTTCCTTCGACGAGCACTCCATGCGATTGCCAACCTCGTAGACGGGCCGGCCATCCTCGCTGGTCAGCGGATGCGACTTGCAGCAGCAGGTATCGGATGACGCGCCGGAGCCTTCGTTGACGACGGCTCCCTCCGGCTTCTTGGCCGAACCACTACACGCGGCAGCGACGACGAACACGAGCGCGATCATGCTTCGCATGGCCTCGGTCCTATCATGGATTGCCAGCTCTTCGTGCTGGCCGCCCGGGCCCGATCGGCGGTGTGCTGCCGCATGGCCCTCTCGCGATTAGCTAGGACGCAGGACCGCGCCCGAGGTCTCGGCGGAGATTTGCCGCGTCGCCTCGTCGTAGTGCCCGAAGCACACCGGTGCGTAGGTCTCGTCGGCACCGAGCTGGATCTGCGGGCCGCGCACCGTGGGCGTGCCGTTGACGAAGCGCAGGTTGCAGATCGCCTTCTTCGCGCAGTACTGGCAGGTCACCTTGACCTCCTCGATGCCATCCGCGAGCTCCATCAGGCGCTGCGCACCCGGGAATAGCCGCGTCCGGAAGTCGGTGCGCAGGCCGTAGCAGATCACTGGAACGCCCGGATCGATCGTGATCCGTCGGAGGTCCTCGATCACCGCGGGCGGCAGGAACTGTGCCTCGTCGACGAGGATGCAGTCGAGTCCGGCGAAGTCAGCCGGATCGAGCGTCGAGTCCTCGTCGATCAGGAGATCGGCGGTCGCCTCGAGCCCCGAGCGCGACGAGATCTTCGCGCTGCCGAACCGGATGTCGAGCCGCGGCTTGACGAGCAGCACGCGCTTGCCTTGCTTGCGGTAGTTGTGCGCCACCGCAAGCAGGTTCATCGACTTCGCCGAATCCATCGTGCCGTAACGAAAGTAGAGCTTGGCCACGGCTGCACCCTAGATCCGGGGGCTGACATCGAGAGCGACCCGGGGGCCGCCCTACAAGCAGGTCGCGGTCATCACGAGCTCGCCGTCGCCATCACCCGAGACCTCGAGCGTCCTTAGCTCGAGGCCGCCCTCCTGTGCGGCGGCCTGGGCCTCGGCGAAGGCGCGCGGGTGATCGTCGGTGCGCCAGCGGATCGTACCGATTCGGCGCTGGCGTCCGCCGAGGCGACGGTAGGCGACGGCGGCGTGTCGGGTCTCGGCCTCGCCCAGGCTGTGGCCGGCGATCATCACGACCTTGTGGCCCCTGGCCTGCAGCGCCTTGAGCTTCGCGACCATCACCTCGAGGCTCGCCGCCTCCTCGGTGCGCCGCACGCCGTCGAGATCGTAGATGACCTCGACATGCGAGACCTCGCCGCCGATCGTGATCCCGGTCAGCTCGTAGCCGTCGGGGACCGGACGCAAGCGGGCCCGCGCGAGGCACGCGTCGTCGGATCCCTGCGGAGCGCACGGCTGCTTGTCGATCCGCGCGGCATCGACGAGCGGCTCGAGCGAGACCGCGAGCTGCGCGCCCGCGATCCGCGCAGCGAGCGCCGCGAGCTCGGCCTCGGGGCATGCGACCGGATCGACCGGCGGCGAGTCCGCGCCTGCGGGGGACGAGAAGTCGGGAGCGGGCGGGGGCGGGGACGCGCCGCAACCAAGCGCGAGCGCGCAGACGAGCATGCGGGCGAACGACCAGGCGAACAAATCAACCACGCCGCCGATCGCCGAGTCGTGCACGCCCATCCTGGACGCTTTACCAGGCGTTCAGCGCGCGGGCGAGCAAGAGCGTGCCGGCGCCGACGAACGCAGCGGCAGGGATCGTGAAGATCCACGCGTAGATGATGCGGGTCGCGATGCTCCACCGGATGCCGCGGGCGTTCGCGACCGAGCCGACCCCGACGATCGCGCTCGTGATCGTGTGCGTCGTCGAGACCGGGATCTTGAGGAACGTCGCCATGAACAGCGTGATCGCGCCCGCGACCTCGGCGCAGAACCCGCCGACCGGCTTGAGATGCGTCAGGCCCATGCCCATCGTCTTGACGATCCGCCAGCCGCCGATCGCGGTGCCCAAGGCCATCGCGCCGTACGACGCGAGGATCACCCAGTACGGCGCGGAGGTCGCGCTGGCATCGAGCATGCCGCCCGCGATCATCACCGCCCAGATCACGCCGATCGTCTTCTGCGCGTCGTTCCCACCGTGACCGATCGAGTACGCCGCCGCCGAGAGCAGCTGGCCGATCCGGAATGCACGATCGATCTTGCGCGGGCGAACCCGGCGGAAGATCCAGTAGACCGAGAACATCAGAAGGCTGCCGATCACGAAACCTAGAAGCGGCGCGAGCAGGATGAACGTCACGGTCTTCTGGATCGCCTGCCAGTTGATGACGTCGACGCCGCCATACGCGATGCCGGCGCCGGTCAGGCCACCGATCAGCGCGTGCGAGCTCGACGACGGCAACCCCCAGAGCCAGGTCAGCAGGTTCCACAGGATCGCGCCGGACAGCCCGCACAGCACGACCCACACGAACGCGGGCTCGGTGCCCTTGATCTCGACGGTCTTCGCGATCGTGTTCGCGACACCCTGATGGAACACGAACAGCGCGACGAAGTTGAAGAATGCGGCCCACAGCACCGCGAACCGCGGCGACAGCACGCGCGTCGAGACGATGGTCGCGATCGAGTTCGCGGCATCGTGAAAGCCGTTGATGATGTCGAAGATCAGCGCCGCGGTGATCGTGACGAGGACGATGACGGAGACATCCATGGCGGATCAGCCGTGCTCGAGGATGACGCCCTCGATGATGTTCGCGACGTCCTCGCAGCGGTCCGATGCGTTCTCGAGGTTCTCGTAGACCTCCTTCCACTTGATGACGATGATCGGGTCCTTCTCTTCTTTGAAGAGCCGCGCCACCGAGCGCCGGAGGATCGCGTCGGCCTCGTTCTCGAGCCGGTTGATGTCGATGCAGAGCTTCAGCGTCGACTGCGGTTCCTTGAGGGTACGCAGCCCGCGCATCGCGGCCTCGACCTGCATCGTCGAGCGGTGCAGCACGTCGGCGAGATCTCGGACATCGCTCGTCATCACGGTGAGCTCGTAGAGCTCGATGCGCTCGGCGGCGGCCTCGACGTAGTCCATCACGTCATCCATCCGCGTGATCAGGCGATGGATCGAATCGCGATCGATCGGCGTGATGAACGTCTTGTGGAGCGCCTCGACGCAGCGGTGCGTGATCGTGTCGGTCTCGTGCTCGATGTCCGAGATCCGCCGACACTTCGCGGCGATGTTGGCGCCCGTCGTCACGAGCGACAGGAATTCCTTGGCTCCTTCGATCGTGAGCGCCGCGTGCTGCTCGAAGAAATCGAAGAAGCTGGTCTCGCGTGGCAGGAACCGACCGAACATTCAGCCTCCTACGCGAGCCTGTAACATGGGCGCGATCGTGCGGTCGCCGTCTCGCGGCCGATTCGTCACCCCCTGATACTTGTCACCGTCCCGTCACCGAACGCTCCGTGGCGGAGGTACTGCACGACCAGCGCGTGGACGCGCGGATCGTTCATGATCCACGTGTGCGTGACGTCGACCTCGGCGAACGCTGCCATGCCATCGAGGCGGGTCTCGTCGACGGCGACCGTACCGTCGTGGCGGGTGTGTGCCGAAAACCTCCGGCCGATCGTCCAGCTCGTCGGGTTCGTGAGCGCGAGCCCGCGCGTGCCGGCGATCACCGCGAAGGCTCCAGGCGGTCGGGGCCACCGCGAGCCGTCGGCGAGCTCTGCGCCGGCGGGCCCATAGTACCAGCGAAACACCGGGTTCTTCACGAGCGCGGCGGCGAGCTGGCTCCCGCGATTGGGCGGCGCGAGCATCACGATGCGGTCCCAGCGGATGCGCGGATCGTGGAGGTGGCGCACGATCACGCCGCCCATCGAGTGGGTCACGGCGCAGACGGGCCGCGTCCCGGCCTGCTCGACGATCCAGTCCGCGACCTCGCTCGCGAGATACGACAGCGAGTGCCGCCGTGACGGATACGTGCGGCTCGCCGTCTCGAACCCGTGCGCGCGCAGCACGCGTGACAGCCGCGCCATCGAGCCGTGGCCGCGCGCCAGTCCGTGGAGCAACACGACCAGTGGCTTCATCTGCGGTCGGCTGCTTCGACTTCGCTGGCAGCCTCGGCAGCATCCTTGTCGAGCTCGGCATCGAGATCCGCATCGTTCTGGGCCTGCGAGGTCTCCTCGGGCTGAAAGCTCGGAAACGGGCGCGCCGGATCGAAGCGATCGGGATGCCCCGGTGGGAACAGCGCCTCGAGCTCGGGTGGCTTGATCTCGCCGACCGTGCGAATCACGTCGTTCGCGAGCCGCGCGCGCTCGGCACGCAGCGCCTGCACCTCGCTGCGAAACCGCAGCCGGCGCGCGAGCACGCCGAACGCCCGCCGCACGAGGCGCAGCCGATCGAGCACGCGCAGCGTCGCCCAACCCGACAGTGGCAGGATCGTCGCGGCGAGTGCGGCCCACGCGGGCCCGACCTTCCACCACACCACACCAACAGCGATCGCGTACGACAGCAGCACGAGCAGCATGCCGACGAGCATCTTCGTGGTCGCGATCACGTCCTTGCGCGGCGTCAGGCGCGGACCCGCGATCCGCGCGAACAGCACGGTCGGCAGGTGTAGCGGCGCGCCCGGCACGCAGAGCGGCAGCCAGAACGCGACGAGCACCAGGTGCCGCATCATCCGTGCGCTGACCTCGAGCTTCGACAGATCGCGCGCGAGCTCGCGGTCGGTGATGCCGAGCTCGTCGAGCTTCTCCTGGTAGGCGCGCACCCGCGTCATCAGCGCGAGCACCTTCGGATCGGCGGCGACCGCGCCGTAGTACGTGTTGAACCGCCGCGCCAGCTCGATGCGGTCCTCGATCGAGATCTCCTGCGGCTGATAGAGCCGGCGTACGGTATCGAGCGCGCGGACGGTCTCCCAGTCGGGTGCGTTGATCGTCAGTCGGCGCAGGCCATTCTCGATCTCGCCCGTCGCGACCTTGACCGCGTCGCTCGCTGTCGAGGCCGCGATCTCGATCGGCGGTCCGTACTGGACGAGCACGCGGCTGCGAAACCGCTTCGGATGGATGAACGTCAGCCCACACGGCACGATCGCGATCGGCGCGCCGGTGCGTGCGGCCCCACCGAGGGCGAGCCGCGCCGCTCCGGTCTTGAGCTTCGCGAGGTGTGACTCGTCGTGCGAGATACCCTCGGGAAAGATCCCGATCGCGCCGCCGCCTTCGAGCACGCCGAACATGTGCTCGAACGCCGCGTCGTTGACCGCCGCCATCTCGGCGCCGTCGCGCGGAGCTCCCACCGGCGCGGCCGTCGGCTTGCCGTCGTGCTCGACCTTGCGCGCGAGCGGCACCGCGCCGAGGCCGCGTAGCAGCACGCGCATGATGCGGCCCTTGAACAGCGAGTCCTTCGCGGCGAAGTGCACCTTGCGCTGACAGGTCGTGATGATCAGGATCGGATCGATCAGCGAGTTCGGGTGATTCCCGGCGAACAGCACGGGCCCGGTCGCCGGGATGTTCTCGATGCCCACGACCTCGACCTGGCGAAAGAACACGCGTGTGACGATCCGCAGGAACCAGGTCAGGATCCGGTACGCCACGTCCCATCGTATCGCGTCACCCAAAAAAAACCGGCCGGAGCACCATGCACCGGCCGGCCAGCATCTCCGGCGCCGCGCCGGCCGCCCGAGCAGCCAGGGACCCGAGGCGCGGGCGCGCGATTCCTCCCGGCTGCGCCTGGCTGTCGCGGTCAGCCCGCGGCGCCGAATGTCAGGCCGGCACGCAGCAGCCGCGCGAGCAGCGGCACGCCCATCGCGACCGAGGGCGTGATGCAGCCGCCCTCCGAGGTGAGCGGATCGAGCGCGAGGCATAGCGCGGACTCGCCGAGCATCTTCGCCGTCGAGCCGTAGCCGGGATCCGCGCGATCGGCCGCGACATAGATCAGCTGGTGGATGCCGTCCTCGGCGACGAACCGAACCTTCCAGTGGCCGCGCTCGCGGGTCGTCGCCGACGGGCCCTCGCCCGGTTGCGGCGCGCGCTTCGCGAGGATCGCGCGAAGCTTCGGCCGCTTCAACGCGAACGCGAACGCGCCGAGCCCTCCGGTGAAGCCGACCGCCATCGCGAGCCCGCGCACCGACCCCGGTGTCGACATCACCTCGCGGTACCGAAAGTCGGGCCCCCACGGAAACCCGGCGAGCGCGTGACCGCGGCGAACGATCCGCGTGTTGAACGGCGCCATCACGAACGGCGCGGTGAACATCTTCAGGCGTGGATCCCAGCCGATCGATCTCTCGTCGGGGACCGCTGGCCGCGCCGCCGTGGGATCGGGATCGAGCGCGTACGGATTCGCGAGGATCTTGCGGACGGCGCGGTCCTCGCCCGCTTCGAGCGCGGTCTGCAGCCCACTCGCGACCGTACCGCCGGACAGCCCACCGCTGGTCTCGCCGTAGAGTGCGAGCACCGACGAGGCGGGATGGCCATGCCGCGCGGTGAACTCCTGCTGGAGCGCCCAGCAGCCGAGGTCGGACGGAATCGAGTCGTAGCCGCAGCTGTTGACGATCCGCGCGCCGGTCTCGCGAGCACGCTCGTGATGGGCATCGATCATCCGGCGCAGCCACTGAACCTCGCCGGTGAGATCGCAGTAATGCGTGCCGGCCTCGGCGCACGCGGCGAGCAGGTCGCTCCCGTACTTCGCATACGGGCCGGCCGTGGTGCACACGACCGTGGTCGCGCGTGCGATCGCGTCGAGGGCAGGGCGGTCGTGCGCATCGGCGATCAGCACGGGGACGCCGAAACCTAGACCCTCGAGCTTCTCGCGATTGCGGCCGGCGATCGCCCACCGCGGCTTGTCGGCCGAGCGCGCGATGTGCTCGGCGACGAGTCGGCCGGTGAACCCGGAGGCGCCGAACACGACGAGATCGTAGGTGCGGGACATGTCAGCTCGGCGCGGGTGCAGGGGCAGGACCGT
Organism: Kofleriaceae bacterium; assembly: GCA_046590445.1. Lineage (GTDB taxonomy): Bacteria > Myxococcota_A > Polyangia > Haliangiales > Haliangiaceae > JABFXX01. The sequence continues at coordinate 17,906 of JBKJUF010000160.1, read as the reverse complement.
GGCCACTCTAACTGGCGGCCCGCCGACATGCCACGTGCGACACGCTACAGTCACCCCGTGTCGGAGCTCCTCGAACGGATCGCGAAGCACCTCGCGCCGGCGCTCGTGCCTCCGAAGCTGACCGGTCGGTGCGCGGCCGTTGCGTGCGTGCTCGACGACGAACCGGCGGGCCCGCGGGTGCTGCTGATGAAGCGCGCCGAGCGCGAGGGCGATCCGTGGTCCGGTCACATCTCGCTCCCCGGGGGCGGCTACCAGGACGGCGACGCGGATATGCTCTCCACCGCGATCCGCGAGACCCACGAGGAGCTCGGCATCGAGCTCGCCGGCGCGCGCTACCTCGGCAACCTGCCGGCGCTGCACCCGCGGACGTCGGGGCCCAATGGCATCGAGGTCACGCCATTCGTGTTTCACACGACGATGGCGCTCGAGCCGATCTGCGGTCCCGAGGCGCTCGCTGCGTTCTGGCTCCCGCTCGAGCTCGCGGCGAGTGGCGCGCTCGACGATACGTACAAGTACCCGACCGCGGAGATGACGTTCCCGGCGTGGAGCTACGCCGGTCACGTGATCTGGGGCCTGACCTGGCGGATCCTCGGCGATCTGATCGCGGTCGGCCGCACACCGGCAGCTTCGGCCGGCCAGCCAGGCTAAGGTCGCCACGCGGCTCAGAACGTCGGGACGACGATCTCGCGGGTCGGCTTGCCGAACAGATAGCCCTGCAAGAGGTCGATGCCGGCGTCGAGGCACGCGTCGCGTTCGGCTGACGTCTCGATACCCTCGGCGACCACGCGGCCGCCGAGCTCGCGCACCAGGGTCGCGATCGCACCGACCACGCGGCGCTTGGTGTTGTGACGGTCGAGGTCGCGGACCAGGCCCATGTCGAGCTTGACGACGTCGGGCTCCAGCGTGGCAAGCGCGCCGAGCGCGGCGTACCCGGCGCCCAGATCGTCAACCGCGATCCGATAGCCGAGCCGGCGTAGCATCGCGACCCGTGACGGACCCGCGACGGTATCGAGCCCGATGCGCTCGGTGATCTCGAGGACGATCCGCGATGACAGCGCCGCGAACGGACCCGTCTCCGCGAACAGCTCCTCGTCGGTGAGCTCGAGCCCGTGGACGTTGACGAACAGCAGCGACTCGGCCGGAAGGTTCGGCGCCATCGCCGCGACGTGACGGCGGACGGTGCGGCCGAGGTCGTGGATGCGAGCGAGGCGCTCGGCGGTCGCGATCAACACGTCGGTGCGCCGCAGCGATTCCTCGTCGGTGCGAACCAGCGCCTCGTACGCGTACACGGTCCGCGTCCGGTAGTCGACGATCGGCTGGTACGCCATCCAGGAGCGCTCGAGCGCGCGCTCGAACCGCTGCTCGGTGCCCTTGTGCTCGCCCTCCTGCGGCCCGAGCATCTCGCGCGCGAAGGTCTCGGCGCGCCGCCGCATCCGCGCGATCCCGTGCCGGCGCGCGGCACGCGCGACCGCGGAGGCCAGCGTCTCCTGATTGAACGGCTTGACGATGTACGAGACCGCGCCGTTATCGATCGCGCGCACCGCGCCGTCGAGCGTCGGATCGCCGGTCATCAGCAGGACCGGCAGATCGTCATCGATCCGGCGGATCTCGCGGATCAGCCCAAACCCGTCGAGCTCGGGCATGTGCACGTCCGACACCACGCAGTCGAATTGCTCGCGACCGTCCCGCATCGCGTCGATGCCCGCGCGGCCGTGCTCGGCGGCGACGACGACCCAGCCCTCGGAGCTCAACATCCGGGTGCAGGCCTTGCGCAGTCCCGGATCGTCGTCGACGACGAGCACGTGTCCGAGGTGCATCCGGTCGTCTCCTTGCTTCCCGCCACCGACCGCCATCTCAACCTCTGTCCTCGTTCGCCAGGTGTCGCGACCGCAGCAGGATCTCGAGCGCCGCTCGGAGCTTCTCGTCGTCCCACGGCTTGGCGAAGTACCGATGCACCGACCCCTCGTTGATCGCCCGCGCGGCGACCTCGAGGTCACGATTGCCGGTGACGAGGAATCGCACCATGTGCGGATACGCCACGCGCACGTGTTGCAACAGGTCGAGCCCATCGCTCTCCGCCTCGAGGGAGAAGTCCGACACGATGGCGTCGAAGGCCTGTTGTTTCAGCGCCTCGATCGCGTCGCGCGGCGACGTCGACTCGGTGACGTGATAGCCGCGGAGTGTCCGCTTCATCGCGCTGCGGATGTCCGGATCGTCATCGCAGATCAGGATCTCGTGCGTCACCAAGAGAACCTTACAGCAATTCGTCGGCGGGTCAGGCGTGACCCGGCAGGCGCATCACGAAGCACGGTCCGCCCGGTGCTGCGTCGTAATCAATTCTCCCACCATGGGCCTCGGCGACGAGCCGGCAGAAGTACAGCCCCATGCCGCGCTTGCCACCGCTGCCGCGCACGTACTTGCCGAACAGCGTGCCTCGGATGTTCTCGGGAATCTGCGGACCGCTATTGAGGACGAAGAGCTCGAGGCTGCCTTCCTCGTTCCACACGCTCGCGGACACGACGATCTGGCCGCCCTGGTTGCAGTAGCGCGCCGCATTACCGACGAGGTTATGCAGCACGCGTTCCACGAGCGCGGCATCGAACCGACCCTCGAGATCGGGCGCGCACTCGATCTTGATCGTGGCCCCGCGCGACACCAGCGATGCGTTCACCTCGAGCACCGACTCGAGCACGCTGGCGACCCGCACCATCGCGACCATTGGCTTGACCGCGGCGTCCTCGAAGCGCGCGATGTCGACGAAGTTCGCCACGAGCCCAGACATCCGGCGGAGCGACCGGATCGTCGCGGCGAGCGCGTCCTTCTGATCGTCATCGACGCCGGTCAGCGTCTCGGCCGTGTACTGGATGTTGCCGAGCGCGACGGCGAGGCCGTTGTTGAGATCGTGCGCGAGCAGCGCCGTGGCCTCGGCGCCGTACGTCATCCGGCGATCCGCCGCCTCCTTCGCGAGCCGGACCTCGACGAACGCGCGAACCTGGCGCGTCGCCGCGGCGAGCCGACGCTTGAGCTCGGAGAGGCCGGTGGGCTTGACCACGAAGTCGTTGGTGCCGGCGTCGAACGCGTCGGTACGACTCGCCTCGTCGTCGTGGCCGGTCATCACGATGACGTGCACCGCCGGTCCGCATTGCTCCCGGAGGTGGCGGATCACCGCGAGGCCGCTGGTCGGCATCTCGAGGTCGACGATCGCGATATCCGGCGGGGTCTCGTTGACCTGCGCGATCGCTCCCTCGCCATCGTGAGCCGTGACGACCTGATAGCCGGCCTTGGAGAGCCCACCGGCCATCTGGCGGCAGATCACTTCGTCATCATCGACGACCAGCACGCGAACGCCGTTGGGAGACGTTTCGTCGCCGCCGCCCTGCTCCGAGGCCATCTTGTGAGTACTATAGGGCAGTCACCTCGCGACGCACACGCATGCCCGGCCGCGAATCACATCGAAACGACCCGGCGCGAATCGCTGACCTTGCCCTCGCCGCGGCGGTTCGAGCGCAAGCCGATGCCGTCTATATCGAGCCGATGCCGCTGACCGACGAGTCGTACGTGATCACGCTCGAGCGCGGCCGTGAGGTGCTGATCACGGTGCCGATCGAAGCGCAGCTCGGGGCTGCCGTGATCGCGCGACTGGCGTTTCTCGCCGACCTCGATCTCGCCGCCGCGCACTCGACCACGGGCGTCCTGCCGGTGAAGTCTGGAGACCGCGAGGCCGAGGTCGTGGTGACGTTGCGACCGGGCGCTGCCCTGCGCGCGGATCTGATGGTGATGCGGGCGCGTGACCACGTCGTCACCAAGCTCGCGGCGTTGCTCGCCGGCGACAAGGTCGGCCAGTATCGCGTCGTCGAGTTTCTCGGCGAGGGCGGCATGGGCACAGTCTACAAGGTCGAGCACGCCGCGCTCGGCCGGACCTACGCGCTCAAGGTGCTGCGCGAGAAGCTGTTCGGGCGCGATCCGACGGCGGCCGAGCGCTTTCTTCGCGAGGCACGCACCGCCGCACGGGTGCGCCACCCGAACATCGTCGACGTCTTCGACTTCGGCTACCTCCCCGATGGCCGTCCGTACTTCGTGATGGAGTTGCTCGACGGCGAGAGCCTCGCGGCGCGGGTCGCGCGTGGGCCGCTGCCACCGGCCGAGGTCGTGACGATCATGCGCCAGCTCGCACAGGCCCTCGCGGCGGCGCACGACCGCGGCGTGATCCACGCCGACGTCACATCCTCGAACGTGCTCGTGCTCGGCGACACCGAGCTGGTCGTCAAGCTCGTCGACTTCGGCCTCGCGGAGCTCGCCGGCGAAGGCCTGCACGACGACAATCCCGAGTTCGTGCTCGGCACGCCCGCCTATATCTCGCCCGAGCAGCTGCGCGGCCTCGCGGCGACCGAGCGCTCCGATCAGTACGGCCTCGGTGCCGTCATGTTCGAGATGCTCGCCGGTCAACCGCCGTTCGTCGACGACGATCTGCGCAGCCTGTGCATGAAGCACCTGCAGGCGCCGATCCCCGAGGTCGAGAGCCCGCATGGACCGCTGCCGCCGAAGCTCGCGGACACCATCACCACGTGCCTGCAGAAGACCCCGCAGGGCCGCTTCCCCAACATGCGAGCCTTGCTCGCCGCGCTCGAAGAGATCGAGCGTGTCACCGATCGCCGGGGCTGGCGACGCTGGCTGTCGAGCTGACCATGACGACCAAGCTCCCGCTCGTGATCTGCGTCGATGACGACGAGCCGATGCTCGCCACCGTCGTGCGATGCCTCAAGCGCGAGCCCTTCGATCTGCGCCCGACGCTATCCGCCAGCGAGGCGCTCGGCTGGATCGTCGCCGACGAGGTCGCGGTGCTGATCTCCGATTACGACATGCCCGAGATGACCGGCGCGCAGCTCGCCGGCCACGCGCGTCGCATCCGTCCCGAGACCACGCGGATCTTGCTCACCGGCAAGCGCAGCCTCGAGACGGCGATCGATGGCATCAACCAGGGCGAGATCTTCCGCTTCCTCAACAAGCCGTTCGACAACGAGCTCCTTCGCAGCACCGTCCACGACGGCATCGCCCGTAACCGCGAGCTCCTCGCGCTGTCCGGCGATCGTCAGCGCCGCGAACGTCGCGAGGCCCTGCGCAAAGCACTCGAGGTCGAGTACCCCGGCATCTCGCAGATCAACCGGCTCCCCACCGACGTCCACGTCGTGACCGATGACCCCTGGGGCGAGGCCACGAAGCTCGGCCTCGTCGGGCTGACCGAGGCGCTCGAGCGGTCGTGATCGATCTGCCCGCCGATCGGTCGCCGGCTCCAGCTTCCGATCCGGCTTCCGATCCGGCTTCCGATCCGGCCGCGGTTCCGAGCTCCGATCCGACCCTTCACCTCGGCCCACGCGGCGAGCCGTGTGAAGCCCACGGGCGCGCGTCGCTCGACCGCATCCTCGCGTTCGCCACCATCGGCTCGCGCGTCGCCACGTTCAATCACGACATCGCCTCCAAGCTCCAAGGCTTGATGATGGCCCTCGACGAGCTGACCGAGCTGCTCGCGGCCAAGCGCGATCCCGATCTCGATCTCGCCGCCGAGGCCGCCCAGACCTCGCTGCGAGAGGTCAATACACTCCTCTCGGCGAACCGCAGCCTCACGCGGACCGCCACCCGCTCACGCGCCGCGCTCCGCGACGTCATCAAGCTCGCCTCCGCGCACGTCAACATCGCGCTTCACGGCGAGCTCCCCGACGCGATGCTCGACGGGACCCTCAGTCTCTTGCCACACGGCCTCGGCCTCGCCTTCGACGTCGCCGCCGGCATCGGTCGCCGCCGGTCGCTGACGCTGCAGACCACGATCGCGGATGGCCGCATCGAGATCTCGTGCGCGACCGTCTCGCCGCCACCGGCGCACGCGGGCGATCACCTCGCGCTCGCCGGGTTCGCGATCCGCCACGCTGGTGGCGAGCTTCGCTGCACTGCTGACCAGCGCATCGTGATCTGGCTCCCGGTGGCCTAACCGGCGCTCACGCGTGCGCGTTCGGCCGCGGACAGCTCGTAGCTGTCGAGCACGGCGGCTTCGATCGCGGCATCGAGCTCGCGCGACACCGAGTCGGGTCCCGCTCGCCAGCGTCCGCCGGCTCGCTCCAGTTGGGGCTCCGCTTGCCGGCGTCGGCCGGCTCGCTCCAGTTGGGGGCCCGCTTCGCCGCGCCGGCATGCGTCCTCGAGCGCGAGCCGCTGATCGACGAGCTGGATGATCGTGGCGCGCGCGGCGTCCGACGGTATCGCGATCGGCAACGTGCGCAGGTACTCGTACTTCGGGCGAACGGCGCCGTTGAGTGCGGGCGCGAACCGCCGCCGCGCGTACCAGCCATAGAGCGCGGAGTTGAGCACCGCGAGCAGGTAGCGATCGCCGCCCGGCAGGATCCACACGGTCGTGTCGGGCACGAGCCCGCTGTCATCGAGACAGCATGCGGGTCCCGTCTGGATGTCCTGGTAGAGCAGCCGCGGTGCCCGCGATGCCGCGAGCTCGCCGACCGGATCCTGCAGCTCGTACCAGCGATACGCGCCGGGCTTGCGGCCGCGCCACCGCGTGACCGCGTCCCAGGCTCCCGGCCGCGGCTCGAGCGCGGCGCGAAAGGTCTCGAGGTGCGCGCGGATCGCCGGCAACGCTTCGAGTGACGTGCCGCGATCGACGAGCAGGATCCAGCGCTCGATCTGCGCGGGCAACCATGGCCGCACATCGCGTCCCTTCACGAACGGCCGGATCAACGGCTCGGCCGCGGGCTCGGCCGCGAGCAGCGCGTCGCGCGTCGCGCGATCGATCACGAAGGCGCGGTTGCAGCCGGTCACGATCCCGCGCGACGGCTTGCCGCTCACGTTGCCGAGGCTCGGCCACCGCGTCTCCAGGTGATCGATCAGCGCGCGATCGGCGGGGTCGTCGATGTGCCACGGGTCGGCCTGCCAGCGATCGCGAGGATGCGGCAACCCGGCGTCATCGAGCGCATCGGCCACGCTGACCTCCGCCTCGATGCGCGTCGCGCGGATCGCCGAAGCGCCCACCACGCCCACCGTGCCCCACACGATGCTCGGGAACGCATCGGCATCCGCGAACACCGCGGTGCGGGCGAGATCGACGATGCCCTCGACACTGCCCCGCGCCGCGAGCAGCTCCCGTAACCCGCGACCGTACGCGGCGGTCAGCCACTTGTTCGGCGTGATCAGGCAATACCGCCCACCGCGCCGCGCGATCCGGTGCGCGAGCTCGATGAAGTACACGTAGAGATCGGCGCCGCCGTCATAGCTCGTGTAGCCGCGCAGCGCCGCCTTGTCCGCGAGCTGCTCCTGTCGGATGTACGGCGGGTTGCCAACGATCGCGTCGAACCCGCCGCGCGCGAACACGTCGGGCCACGCCGCGGCCCAGTCGAGCGCGAGCGCATTGGCGACGCGAAGGTCGGCTTCACCGAGCGCGCGACGCGCGACCGCGACCGCACGCGCATCGATATCGACGCCTGCGATGCACGCGGTGACGGCACGCCGCGCCTGTGCGATCGCGCGCGCATCACCAGCTGCCTGCCACGCTGCATGCAGGTGCTCGGCAAGCAAGCGCACGACCTCGACGAGAAACACGCCCTCGCCGATCGCGGGGTCGCACACCCGCAACGCCAGGATCTCCGCCGCCGACCTGCCGCGCACGAGCGGCGCGAGCGCTCGCTCGACCATCGCCCGGGCGACCTCGGGCGGCGTGTAGACGACGCCGAGCGCTCGTTCGCTCTCGCGCACCGCCGGCACGTCAGCTCGCCCGACGCGATGCGGCATCACGAAGCCCGACGATCGATCCGAGCACGATCGCACACGCTGTCGCGATCGCCACGCGCGCGGCGCCGCGCACCGGTCGGATGGCGCTCGCTACGATCAGGCGGAAGCCCCTCACGAAGCGATCATACGCCGATCCGCTACGCTGATCGTGATGACCGAGTCGCAGGCGGAGGAACGCACCAGGCCGTTCGTCGCGCTGACCGCGCTCACGCTCGCGATGACCATCGCCCTGCTCGTCTGGCGCACGAAGTTGATCGCGCCGGTCTCGGTGATCGCGGCGATCGCCGTGCCGTGGATCGCGTTCTCGATCTTCCTGCGCGTCAAGCGCGACAGCTGGGGCCGCGAGGGCAAGTACCTCGACCTGTGGTCGATCCCGCACTTCATCGGCGGCATGCTGCTCGCGTGCTTCGGGATCGGCTTCTGGCTCGTGCTCGCGCTGACGTCGTGGTGGGAGTGCGTCGAGGCCCTGTGCCGCGTCTACGAGCACAAGGCGAATCGCGTGATAGATGTCGTCCTCGCCACGTCCGCCTGGCTGCTCACGCAGGGCGCGTTCGGCGGCAGCTTCCCCGGCTGGTGAGCGGCGCGGACCGCGTGCGTCGTCGACTACACTGTCCTCCGACCCGCATGCTCGCCATCAGACGACGCCTCGCACACTTTGTTTTCGGGAAGCCTCGATCCCTGGTGTTCCGCGACGACCGGCTCGGCGAGCTGACGTCGATCGTCCGGCGGGACAAGCCCGGCAAGTGGTGCGTGTGGGAGGGCGCGACCCAGGTCGAGGGCGAACGGAAGGCGACGCGGTTCGCCTTGAGCGGTGATTCGACCACGCCGAACGCCGATCTGCTGGCAGAAGTCAGGCGAGTTCTCGACGGCCTGGGCAGCATCAGGCGGATGGCGGCCCTCGAGCTCGCTAGCCGAGCCACTGGCTCGATCGACGACTGCTATCTGTCGGACGTCGGCGACTGGGAGCCGCACGACGGCATCCTCCAGATCGAGCTCTCGCCGATCGACCGGCCGGTTCTCGCGAGCGACGTGACCTTCGAGTGGCGTCGTGGCGAGCGCAATCACCGCGTCGTCATCCGTGCGACCGACCGCCCGCGGATCGCACAGGGCCAGCAGCTCGAGCGCGGGCTGGCCTGACCTCAACGGCGCCGTTCGTCGTCGACGACGGCGCTCTAGGGAGCGGGCTGAACGAGGGTGCTGCCGGTGATCGTGACGTCGGTCTGAGACAGCACCCGGCCCGTGATCGACGTGTTTGCCCCCGACGTGAACGCCGTGGCGCCCAGCACGACGCCCTGCAGGTGAGCCGACGCGCCGACCGTCACGGCGCCGCTGACCTGCCAGAACACGTTCCTGGCCAGAGCGCCGCCCGCCAGGGTCACCGTCGTCGACGCGCTCATGCCGAGCGTCCCTGCGATCTGAAAGATCCAGACGTCGTTCGCACGGCCCATCAGCGTCACGGACATCGGGATGGTGACATCGCTCGTCCATCGGTAGACGCCAGGCGCGAGCGTCATCCCGCCGAGGTTGCCGAGACCGAGCTCGGTCATCCCGGGTGGGCGACCTGCGGCCTCGGTGTACGCAGCCAACATGTCATCGAGCGCGATTCCCAGGATCGCCGGAGTCGGTGCGCCGTAGTCCGACGCGTACACCTTCCCGGTGACCTGCGCGGACGTCGAGAACTCCGTCGACAGATCGGCGATCAACGAGAACCCGGTGATGTAGCTTGCAGCCGCCGGGCTGATGCCGAGGTCGCCTGTCGCGACTGCGCCGGTGCCGCTGATGCTCGCCGCCGCGAGGACCACGTACTTGCCTGCCGTCCCGAGATTCACCGGATCTCCGCCGGGGCTGATGACCTGCTCGCCGGTGAAGGCCCACACGTACTCGGCCGCGAGGGCGACGCCGGAATCGCTGCTCGCGCCCGTGCTGATCGTTGCCGTGTAGGTAGCACCGCGCACGAGATCGACCGCCGGCGTGAACACCACGGTCGAATCCGCGTAGCGCACCGTACCTGGGATCGGAACCGACGATGCTCCGGCGGTCAGCGTGACCGTCGTCGCTGTGAGCGTCGCTGGATCCATGGCCTCGCTGAACGTGGCGCTGACGGTCTCGCCAAGCGCGACACCGATCGCGCCATCGGCAGGAACGCTCGACAGCACGGTGGGTGTCGTCAGCTCGCTGTCGGCGGGCCCCGCCGAGAACGCACACGCGACGAGCGAACACAGCATGATCGCAATCAATTTCATGGGGCCCCACCGGCGAGTGGTGCACGCCATGTGCCTCGACGATCCGCGCCCCAGCACCCCTGTGAGGCGATCGCGATCAGGTCACCCGGCCTCAGGGCGCCGCGGCTCAGGTCGCTGGACGTACGACGCGCGCAAACGGGCGATCGGGCTCGTCACGAGGCGACCTGGCTCGAGCGAATTCGCCCAGCGTTCCAGCGAAGGGTTGTCGTCGTCGCTCAGGACGTAGCGCACGGCAGGTTGCCTACACACTCGCGGTCGTTGCTGTAGACACATCCGGCACTGAACATGCCGCCATGCCGAAGACGAAGACCGTAACGGCCCACCCGATTCTTGCCATCGCGTGGAGGTGCCAGGGCGCGCACCAGAATGTGTCTCCGCCAGGGACGAATCACACGCTGTGTGCTCGAGAGACGCGAAAGGCGCCGACGAAGTATGTCGTTGCGCCGAGGTCGAACGGCGTGTCGGTGAGGACCGGCGCAACGTCGGTTCCGATCCGGAACGTCGAACGTAGGTTGCCGTGAGAGCGTGCCAGTTGCTGCGACCTGTCTGCGGCGATCCGACGGGGCGTGGACGCAGTCCCGACTACCCCATCGCTCGCCGTCCGGCGCACGGGTGGTCGTGCGTTCGGCGGTAGCATGAGGCTCTTGAAGTACCAGACGTTGTCGTTGTTCGCGATTTTCGCGCTCGGGATTCAGACCGCGTACGCGCAGCAGGTCACCGAGGGCTTCGAGGTCTCGTTCCCCGCCGCGGGCTGGGATCACCAGAACCGGAGCGCGCCGGCCGGGCCCACGCCCTGGGACCGCTACCTGCAGAACGCGGTCCTCGCGCACGGCGGGACCCACTTCGCGATGTCGGACTACCTCGCCGCCGCCAACGGCGGCACGATCAGCGACTGGTTGATCACGCCAGAGGTCACGATCGTCGACGGCGTGACCCTGACGTTCTGGACGAAGTCGGAAGGCGGGGGCACGTTCGCCGACCGGATGCAGGTGCGGCTGAGCACCGCGGGCGCGAGCCTGGACGTCGGCACCACGGCGACGAGCGTGGGCGCCTTCACGACGCTCCTCCTCGACATCAACGAGGGGCTGTCGCCGACCGGATATCCGACCACGTACACCGCATACACCGTGACGGTGACCGGGGTGGCGACGGCGACGACCGGGCGGTTCGCGTTCCGGTACTTCCTGACGAACGCCGGCACGAATGGCGCCGCGGTGGTGCTCGACGACGTCGAGATCTCGTCGCTGTGCGGCAACGGCGTGACCAACAGCGGCGAGGCCTGCGACGATGGCAACGCCACGAACGGCGACGGCTGCGACGCCAACTGCACCGTGACCGCCTGCGGCAACGGCGTCGTCGCCGGCACCGAGGTCTGCGACGACGGCAACGCCGCGAACGGCGACGGCTGCGAGGCGGACTGCTCGGTGACCCCGTCGGCGGCGTGCGGCGACGGGCGCATCGCCGGCGCCGAGGCGTGCGACGACGGCAACGCCACCGACGACGACGGCTGCGACGGCGGCTGCATCGTCGAGACCGGATGGAGCTGCAGCGGCGTGCCCTCGACGTGCGCGCCGGTGTGCGGTGACGGGGAGATCGTCGATGAGGAGCGCTGCGACGACGGCAACGGCGCGAACGGAGACGGCTGCAGCCGGTCCTGCCTCGTCGAGGCTGGAGGCTGCACCGTCGTGGTGCCGCCCTCCGCGCGTGGGAGCGTGCTCGTGATGCTCGGGTTCGTCGGGCTCGACCTGCTCCGGCGGACCCGCCGCCGACGCCGGCCGCGCGCGACGTAGCCCGCTCCATGACCGCGGGAGGCCTGCCGTACGTCGCGCTCCCCGTCGTCGACGTCGGCATCGAGGTGCAGGTGTTCGGGCCCATCGTGGTCGCGGGCGTGCTGGTCGGTGCCGAGGTGATGCAGCGGCACGCGCAACGGCACGGACTGACAACCTCGGACTTTCGCCTTCTCCTCGCGTGGGTGCTCGTCAGCGGCTTCCTCGGCGCGCACGCGTTCGAGCTGCTCGCGTACCAGCGTGACCAGCTCGCGGCCGACGGGCCCGTCGCCTTCCTGAAGATCTGGGGCGGCCTCTCGTCGTTCGGCGGCTTCCTCGGCGGCGTGATCGGTCAGCTCCTGTTCCTCCGCCGCCGCGCGCTGTCGCCGGGCGTTGTGTTCGACACGACCGGCGTCGGGCTCCTGGTCGCGTTCACGATCGGACGCGTCGCGTGCACGCTGGTGCACGATCACGTCGGCGTCGCCACCGACTTCGTCCTCGGGGTCGACTACCCGGATCCCGGTGGTGCGGGCGTGCTCCGCGCGCACCACCTGGGGATGTACGAGCTCGCGTGGCTGCTGCCGATGACCGCGGTGATCCTGGGCCTCGCGTTCCGGCGGCGGGACCGCCTGGCGCCCGGCCAGCTCGCCGTGATCACCACGCTGTGCTACGCCCCGGTCCGGTTCGGGCTCGACTTCCTGCGCCGGCACGGCACCGATCCGCGATACGCCGGGCTCACGTTCGCGCAGTGGGGCGCGATCGCGGTGTTCGCCGCGGCGGTCATCATCGGCCTCCGGTCGATCCGCGGACCGCGCCGATCCCGCCGCGGCACATCGATCGCTCGTATGGGACCCCCTCGCTGATCGCGCACATCGCGAGCGACAAGTTCTGCGACGGGCTCCCGCTGCACCGCCAGGAGGATCGGTTCGCTCGGTTCGGCGTGCCTATCGATCGCGGCACGATGTGTTGCCCACATCTTGGGCAACCGGCCAACTCCACCTCTGAGCGGACCAGTGACGTGTGCCGACGCCTATGGACTGCCAATTGCTGATGCGAGCATTGCGGCCGCGGAACAGTTCCGCGCCGCGCCGAAACACAAAAAGGCCTCGCATCGCTGCGAGACCTTTCCGTTTCCTGGTGGAGCCCAGGGGGATCGAACCCCTGACCTCGAGAGTGCGATCATGGCGGCGCTGAACAATCACGCGATGTTGCGGTGCCGTTTGTTCCCCAGCGCGGATTCTCCGTCGAAGAATCGGGGGAACGATTGGCGGTTCGCGGAACGCTCGTCGCACTTCGGCGAACGCGGTAACATCGCTGAATGGCAATTCCTGCCTCAAAGGTACTCGAGCAAGCGCTCGAGCTGACGCCAGCCGAACGGCTTGAGCTTGCCCGCGAGTTGATCACGAGCGTCGAGGCGAGACAGTCTCCCGAGTGGGCGACAGCGTGGAAGGCTGAGCTCGCGAGTCGGTGGACGGCGTACGAGGCAGGCTCCGATCCTGGTGTGCCGTTCGATGAAGAGATCGAGCGCGTACGTGCCGAGCTTCGCGCGACGCGGCAATGACATGGCGCGTGAGCCTGCTCGACGGCGCACGTCGAGAGATGCGACGGGCTGCAGCGTATTACGAGCACGAGCGAGAGGGACTCGGTGATCGGTTCCTCGATGAAGTGGCCGCGGTTCGAACCCGGATCGCCGCACATCCCGAGCGCTATCAGCCGTGGCCCACGGCCCCCGACTATCGGCAGGCAATCGTCGATGTGTTTCCGTTCGTCGTGTTCTATCGGATCGACGAAGTGCGCCGGGCCGTGGTGGTCGTCGCGATTTCTCACACGCGCCGTGAACCTGGCTATTGGAAGGCGAGACTCGAACCTTGAAGCCAGCACCGTGTGAGTACCTGCGCTCGCGTAGATAGCTGTCGAACTGTTACCGGCACCGTCCGTTTCTGCTGAACGACCAAGTGAACGATTCTCTGAAATCCCCGAAGCATCTCCGCAGAGGCGACTTATCTTGAGTAGCCGTGGCGGACGCGACGAGCCCGATCAAGTTGCAGGTGGTCGTTGCCCCGTGTGGCGAACCGCTTACGGTGGCGATGCTCACCGAGCGGATCCCCGGACTCGGGCTCGGTGTGGCGCCGGCGCTGGAGCGATCGGCTGTGAGCTTCGTCGGGGGTGTTGACCTCGAGAGCCCCGAAGTCGAGGTCATCCGGCACGTCACAGCGTTGCGACGGCTCTCGAGTGAGTTTCCTAGCATCGAGATCGCGGTGTCCGTGCTGCCCGATGCAGGCACGCTGCGGATCCATGGCGGGGAGCTCGAGCCGGATGAAGCGGCGCGCGGATCGGTGCTCGGCAGGATCACGAGCGGCCTTCGATGGCGCGTGTATGTGTCGTTCCGTATCGAGGCCGATGCGCACCCGCAACTGATCCAACTCGTGACCGGATCCGTGGGCGGCTCGTATGATCCGGTGATTGACTCGACACCGCGCGCCCTCGCGATCGGCTTCGACGTCGAAGGCAACGCCGTCCAAGTTGCGAACCTGATCAGCGAACTACGGATCGCGTGGAGTCAGGCGGGCAGCGACTCGGAGTGCCTCCTCGAGATCGAGGGCGCGGATCCCAGGCTCGCGACGCTGCAGACATGGGCCGAGTGGTTGGAGCTCGAGCGCGCACTGCGGCGCGCTGCAGCACCCGCGCCCGCCTCCCCTGAACCACCACGAACGGTCAAGATCGCCGATGCACCCCAGACGCTTCCGTTGCTCGGGGGCGCGCAGCTGTCGTGGCTCGATGCCGACGGCCAGATCCTGTGCTTGCAGGGGGGCGAGTTACTCACACTGACCGAGCGGATCGAATTCGAGCACGATGGAGTCGAGATCCGGCGAAGTAGCGACGATCGGCTCGCTTTCCTCGCAGGGGACAAGCGAATCGAAGTCCCGCCGTCAGAACCTGGCGCCGAACGACGAGTGCACAACCTCCATCGAGGAGCGTTGATCAGCGACTCGCTCGGAGGCGCGACGAGCGCGCACACGCGTCTATTTGTGGTGAACGAGCAGGGCATCAGCGAAGGTCCCGTGCTCGGAGCGGTGCGCTCCATCGACGCCGATCCCGAGACGGTGTACGTGCTCGCCGACGGTCGTGGTGGCCTGGCCCTGCACGAGATCGCGCGGGGTGGCAGCTGGGATCGCAGAGAGACCCGACCGTGGGAGAGCGACGAGCACCCGTGCGATGTTGCCGTGCTTGCACATCGCATCGCGATCACCGTTCAGCGCGATCAGCGATCGCTGCTGTACCTCCTCGAACGCGCGAACCTCATTTACCGACGTACGATCTCCCTGCCGTGCGTCGAGCCGCAGATCGTCGGTTTCCGTGACGACACGTTGTGGATCACCGGCATGTCAGCCCCGCCGGGGCCACGACGGTGCGATCTGTTCCGCGTTCATTTGAGTACTGGTATCGTGATCGTCGTGACTGCCGAGCTCGCCGATGTGGCGTTGATCGACGTCGTCCTGCGATCTCCAGACGGAGACGACGTGCTGATCGCGACCTCTCGCGGTGTGTACCTGGCAACTCGGTTCGCGCTGCGCGAGATGCTCGAGATCGGGAGTCACGAGACCGTCACCGACCTGGCGCTCGGGGTGACCTCGTGCGTGTTCGTGCGCGGGTCGCACGGTTCGCGGCTGGTGATAGGGCAACAAGCGGCGACAGTTGAGCTCCCGACGCCCGGGTATGCGCCGCTGATCCGGTAACGGGCAGCCCGCCATTGCCTCGAGCTCCCCAACCATTCCCCAGCCCCAAATGGCTCCGCTCCGAAAACCAGAAAGGCCTCGCATCGCTGCGAGACCTTTCCGGTTCTTCGTGGAGCCTAGGGGGATCGAACCCCTGACCTCTAGAGTGCGATTATGGCGGCCCCCAACAATCACGCGCCGTTGCAGCGACGGGTTTTCCCCAGTGCGGAGTCTCCCACGAGGAATCTGGGGAACGATTGCCAGTGATCGGGTGGTCGCGTGCGGTCGCGCCAGTAGAACGGCGTGCGCCTGGCATGGGCGAAGGCGAGCGAAGCCGACCAAGGCCGAGCAGACGAGGTCACGTCGGAGAAGCCCCGCCGCCGACCGCGAATTTCTTCGGCGAGGCTCCTTTTTTCGTCAGGTTGTCGATTGTTCGCGCGACATCTACGACATGGTCACCCGAACAACTATGTCGACATGGATATTCGGGCTGATTGCGTTCGGGTTGACGGCCGCCTGCGGTGACGATCCGGTGGGGCACCTACCGGATGCCCCCGGGCCCTCCGATGCCCCCGGGCCCTCCGACGCCGCCGGGTCCCAGGGGTTGATCGTGTTCTGGTCTGACCGTGATGGCGGGAACACCGAGATTTACTCCATCAACGCCGATGGGACCGACCCCAAGAACCTCACCAACAACCCGGCGTCCGATGCGTTCCCGAGCTTTAGCAAGGACGGCACGAAGATCGCGTTCTACTCCGACCGCGACGGCGGCGACGACATCTTCGTCATGAACGCCGACGGGACGAACGTCGTGAACGTCTCGACGACCACGGATTCTGATTTCGAGCCGGCGTTCAGTCCCGACGGCACCAAGATCGCGATCGTTTCGCATCCCGTCGCCACCAACTCCGAGATCTGGGTGATGGACGCGGACGGCGGCAACCGCACGCGACTCACCACCACCATCGAGGGGGAAGGCGAGCCGACCTGGCGCCCCGATGGCACGCAGCTCGCCTATTCGCGAAACGGCGACGTATTCACGATGAATGCGGACGGGTCGAATCAGTTGAATATCACGGACGGCGTCGAGTTCGCCGTCGAGCCCAGCTGGAGCTCGGATGGTATGAAGATCGCGTTCAGATCAGGCTTCGATTTTGCCGGCGAGATCTTCGTCATGAACCCGGACGGAACCAACCAGGTCAACCTGACCAACAGTGTGGCCCCCGACTTCACGCCGTCGTTCAGCCCGGATGGATTGCAGATCGCGTTCGCCTCCGAGGGCACGAGCTTGTTCATCCGAAAAATGAACGTCGATGGGACGAATCCGGTGGACCTGACCACCAACGGCGACGCCAATGACCGCGACCCGGCATTCCGGCCGAGCCCCTGATTTTGCGGAACGCTGTTCTACCTAGGATCTCTGGAGCATGGTCAGTAGCTCTTCGAAGCCGACGGCGTCGTGAAGGCGAGACTGGCGAGATTTCTAGAGTGCGATTGTCGAGAGGCTCAACGATCTCGCTTTCCTACGAGGCAGGTGCTGCAACCAAGTGGATGCATTCGGAGAGTCTCCGGAACGGTGGGCTGCGATCCTCGGGAGGCGGTAAGCTAAAGCTAGGAGATATGCAGGCCCTGAAGGTCCACGTAAAGAACGGGCGGCTGGTGGTCGATCAACCAACCGACCTGCCGGATGGCGCCGAGGTCGAGATCGTCGTGATCGACGACAAGCTGACCACCGCCGAGCGGGCAGAGTTACACGCATCGCTCGACCGCGCGCTCGACGACTCGGAAACGGGCCGCAGTACGGATGCTGGCGAGTACCTCAAGCAGTATCGGGCGCGGCGTGAAGATCGTCCTGCTCGATGAGGCTCAGCGGCGGTTTGAAGCGGAGGACGAGTGGTGGCGCGAACATCGCGACGCACAGGATGCTTTCGTCGACGAGTTCGAGCAGACGCTCGACCTATTGAGCAAGACGCCGGAGGTCGGTCAGATCTACCGTCATGCGCGGGGCAAGCTGATCCAGCGTGTGCTCATGAAGAAGACCCGCTGCCACGTCTACTATTTCCACGATCACGAGCACGACCTCGTCGAGGTCCACTCGGTCCGGGGCGCTCTCAGAGAGCGGGGTCCTGCGCTGTAGTGCCGCAGTTCTGGCGCGGAACGATTCGCGCCTCCAAACTCGCGGCATCGCTGCTCACCTCTAGAACTGGGGAACGATTCCCACGTCGCCGAAAAACAAAAAGGCCTCGCATCGCTGCGAGACCTTTCCGTTTCCTGGTGGAGCCTAGGGGGATCGAACCCCTGACCTCTAGAGTGCGATTCTAGCGCTCTCCCAGCTGAGCTAAATCCCCAGGACTAGTTTCGGTTGGGTAACATGCACATACAGGCGTGTCAACGGTGAC
>JBKJUF010000069.1:0-3614 GCA_046590445.1 Kofleriaceae bacterium | reverse complement strand
ACGCGGCCCCAGTCGTACGAGTACCAGCGTTCGTTGCCCTCTCCTGGGGGCAGCGTGAACACGTCGCGGAAGACCTTGCCGTCCAGGGTCTCGTGCTCGTGATTGCCAGCGGCGGGGAAGAACGGGAGGTTCTCGAACAGCTCGGCGTACACCGAGAACAGATTGTCCTCGAACTCGCCGATCGTGCCGCTGTCGTAGGCGAGATCACCGGTGTGGATCATCAGATCGTAGGGCACGGTGAACATTTGATCGAGGAGCGCGAGTTGCTCGGCGCTGCCACTGCCGGAATCGCCGAACGCGATGAAGCGTTCGGTCTTGTCGCTGGTCGCGCTCGGGGCGGTGCGGAAGCCGGTCGGTTCCGACAGCCTCGTTGTACCGTCGCTGAGCGTGTAACAGTAGACCGTGTCTGGCTCGAGGCCGGTGATTCGCGCCCACACCTGCTGCTCGTCGGCGCGGCGATGGATGGCTTCCTCGACCTCGACCAGCACCTCGCCCACGACGGCGCCGTTGGGGGTGGTGATGATCGCACGCTCGCCGGCCGGCACCACCGTGACCCAACCGATCATCGCCGACGTGGTCGTGACCTGCTGGAGGTAAGGCCTGCGGTGCACCACCGCGCCCGCCTCGGTCATTGCACCGGCACCGCACTGTGCGCGAATCGCATCGATCGGCGAGCCACGCATCATCGGATGTGTCAGGTCGCCGAACTTCGTGGCAGCGAGATGCCCGGACTCGTTGGAGCTTCCGCACGCGGCTGCTGCGAGCACCAATACCATCATGAGCGCGGACGAGATGTTTCGGTTCACGGTTCTCCTGCAGTTGTGATGAGCGCTGAACCCCTCACCGTACTCTTGGTGGCTTGCAGGTACCGATCTATTCAACCCCACGCTCGTCGAAGGTTCGCGATCCGCGCGCGGGCGCTCGCTGTGCGGTTTCGGCGCCCGACCGGTGGTGAACAACGCACCGTGCGAGAGCTTCTTGTCGTCGTCGCGCTCACCACCCGCACCACGCTCACCACGCTCGCCACGCTTGCCACGCTCGCCACGCTCGCCGTCACCGCATCATTTGCCCGTGATGGGGAGCCTCGAGTCGGGCGACGAACACCGCGCCGGCGATCGAGCTCCAGATCGATGGCATGCGGCGAGCCGGTGGTGCGCTCTGAATGGGTTGACCCAACGGGGTCATAGAAGCCCTGGAAGGGCTTCCTGAAGTCCAGGACGCATCGTTTGATGTGCGCACCGAGACGTTTCGCGTCGTGCCTCGGCCGCGCCAGACGCTGTCGCGGCCGGCGATGGAGCGGGCGATCCTCGCGCACGCCGAGCTCCGCGGCGAGGCGTATCGCGTGCGCTGGGACCTCGCGCCTTCGGCCGACAGCTATCTCGCGACACGCGTGCAGCCGTTCCGTGCGCCGCTCGTCGACGGCGGTGAGCTCGAGCTCCGCGCGTCCGAGCCCCGGCCTGTCGTCCTCGTGTTCTGGGCGAGCTGGTGCGAGCCCTGCATCGAGGAGGTGCCGCACCACGCAGACGAACAACCTGCGCGATCTAGCGAGCAGCGTCGAGCAGCGCGTCGATCTCGGCGGCGGTGATCGCGAGGCCCTCGGTGCGGGCGGCGTTCATGATCGTGCGGGCCTCGGCCTCGGTGATCAGCTCCTGCCCGAAGGCGATCGCGGCGGCCTCCGCGTAGTTGTTGACGAGGTGCATGCCGGCGACCCGCGTCGGACTGACCGTCTCGTTGACCTTGTTGATGAAGATCGCGGCGATCCGCGTCGGGTACTTGGTCCGGATCTCGGCGTAGACCTCGGGGTCGCGGTGACTGGTGTCGCCGAACAGCACGAAGCGCTGCTGGACGCGGGTATCGAAGATGCGCGAGACGTCGCGGACCTTCTCGGGTTGCGCGACCCACGGCGCGCCAGAGATCCCGGTATCGATCGGACCGGCGGGGACGCCGTGGAGCGACATCCAGTCCGCGATACCGACGATGCCCTCGGGCGTGCGCGCGGTGACGAAGTGGACGTCACCGGCGGCGCCGGCCATCCGCAGCTCGAGCGTACGCAGCAGCGCGGCGATGCCGGGATATGGCGGCGGCAGACCCGCCGGCGTCTCGGGTGGCAGCACGGTCTTGTCGATATCCGAGACGATGCCGAGCTCGGCCTGGGCGCGCGGCACGTCGACCACGACCTTGGTCTCGAGCGTCTCGTCGCCACGGTTGTGCACGGTGAGGGTCCAGTTGCGGACGGTCATGTCGGCGGCAACATCGAGGCGCGGCGTGACCGAGATCTCGCTCGTGAACGAGTGCTCGTAGTGCGTGGCGGTGAGCTGGGCGAGGGCGGTGCCCTCCTGGACGAGGCTCGCGACGAACGCGGGCGTCGTGATCCGGTAGCGCTTGCAGGCGCCGGGGGGGAGCTCGAGCTCGACGATCCGCGGCAGCGCGGTGTCGCTCTTGTCGTCGGATAGCGTCCCGAGATCCTCGAGCGCGTCGGGCTCGCTCACGCAGCCGCCGAGCCAGACTGCAAACAAGATCGCGCAGGGGCTAGCGCAGTAGCGGGTCGGCGTCATGCGCGGGTAGGCAGCAAGTTCCGAGCCCCGCCAAGTCCGCGCCCCGCATGGGTCGCCGCGACTGCCGGCTACTCGAATAGCCACATTGCCGGTATTGGCGCCGCGATCGCGCGAAGCTTGGCTCCATGGCCAGCGATCCCTCCAGCGACCGGCTCGACCAGCTCGAGCGCGCGAACGCCCAGCTCCACACGCAGCTCCAGGAGCTCCGCGAGATCATCGACCGCACGCGGGTCGGCGGCTTCCGATCGATCCGCGACTCTCGGCGCTGCCCCGCCTGCGGGTCGGGGGCGCTGCTGCACGTACGGCGCGCGCAGGAGGTCGGCTACGGCGGTCTCAAGGATCTGGCGATCGCCCACGAGCGCTCGACCTGGAAGGGTTTCCTGCCGCGGGGTTCGATGGAGTCGTTCGCGTGCCGCGGGTGCGGCCTCGTCGAGTTTCACGTGATCGACTTCAGCGACGTTCCTGTCGACGGCACCGACATCGTCGCGATCGATCCAGAGCCCGACGTCCCGAGTGACGGGCCGTTTCGCTGACCGAGGCGACGCTCAGTCGTCGGAGAGCAGGTGTGGCGGCAGCGCGTCGAGCTGGTCGCGGAGGCTGCGGGTCTCCGGGGATTCGCCCCACTGGCGTTCCCAGCGATCGAGCTTCTGGCGCGCCTTGCCGAACTTGTGCTCGTAGAGCTCGTCGACGATCTTGCGCCAGTCCTCGGCGGCGGCGCGATCGGGCAGCGGCGGGCTGAGCGCGCGGATGCGGCCCGGCGGTGGCGGCTCGATCACACGCTCGGTCTCCGGAGAGGTCGCCGGATCGGCTGCTGCCTCGGTAGACGGATCCGGTGCCGGCTCGCCCTCGGTCGGCTCATCGCCGGTCGATGCAGCGCCCGCCGGCCGAGCCGTGGTCGGCGTGGTCGTGGTACCCGTGCGCGACGAGGTCGGCTTGCTGCTGGTCACGGCGATCACGGCGATCACCGCGATCGGCGCCGCGATCGCGGTGATCGCCGTGATCGCCGTGACCAGCAGCAAGCCGACCTCGTCGCGCACGGGTACCACGACCACGCCGACC
>JBKJUF010000640.1:0-4610 GCA_046590445.1 Kofleriaceae bacterium | reverse complement strand
GCGCAGCTCGAGCGGATTCTCGATCATCCCGCGGTCGATGCTGTACAGCGTGCCGCCGCTGGTGAGGGACAGATACAGGTCCATCACCGAGAGGTCGAATGAGAACGGTGCCTGGTTGAGGAACCGGCGTGCTCCACCCAGCGGATGAACATCGCGTGCCCACGCGACGAAGCCCGCCAGGTTCGCGAGCGTGATCTGCACACCCTTGGGCTCTCCGGTCGAGCCCGACGTGTACATGATGTAGACGTTCTCGACGCCGCGAAGCTTTACGGCGGGATCCGGGCGCTCGCCGCGGTGGCGCGCGATGGTGGCGTCGAGCTCCGAGCCAGGCGCCAGCACGAGCGCTGCCCGCGAATGGCGAACGATCTTGTCGAACCGAGCGGCGGGCAGGCCGGTGTCGACGGGCACGTACGGGTGCCCTGCCTTGATGCAGGCCAGGAACCCGACGAGCATCGCCGGTTGCTTGTGCCCGTGCACGACAATCGGTGCACCACGCTCGACGCAGGTCGCAAGATGACACGCGAGAGCATCCGATTGGTCGTGCAGCTCACGGAAGGTCAGCTGGTGGTCGCGCGAGACGTGGGCTAGCCGCGCGGGTGTTCGCTCGGCCCAGCGTTCGATCATCGCGAGGAGCTCGATCACGCGATCCCCCGACGGCCAACGACAAACGCGAGCAGCCGATCGACGGAGCGGAGATGCCCATCGAACACATCGCTCTGGGTGACCGCGAAGCCGTAGGTGTCCTCGATCCACGTGATCAGCTCGATCAGGCTGAGCGATCGAACGACACCGATCTCGAACACGTCGTCCGAGTCCCCGAACCGAGCGCCGCGGCTCAGCTCGGAGAGGATGGCGCGCAGCTGCAGACGAACATCAGCGGGCATGGAAGATGGTCACTTTCTCGCCGAACACGGCGTACTGAGACCCGTAGCCGAGGTACCAGACCACGACCACGAGGACGATCCACGTGCGGAGCATGCAGAGCACCGCGCGCAAGAGGCTCGGCGGAGGCCGGACGACTCGCAGCTTCGCTTCCCGCGACTCGAGGAGCAGCGCGACCGCCACGATCGCGCACATCACGACATTCTCGACGACGATGTGCAGGTTCGGTGGATCGATCGAGCCGTAGCGGAAGTAGTGCTTCGGAAGATGAAACAGGACGCTGCCGACCACGAAGACCGAAACGCAGCCGACCACGATCGCGCGCTCCGGCGTGCGCCGCAGCCGCATCACCACCGGCACATAGAACAGCTCGACCAGGAGGTCACGGAAGTGCGTGTTCCATCGCCTCCAGAATTCGGTGATCGATTGGGCGAGCAGCGGCAGCCGGACGGACGGACCGAGCTCGATGCCGAGCAAGCGCACCATGCCAACGAGGATCGCGGCGATCGCGCAGGTCTCGAGCACGGCGTGTAGCGGATACGCCGGCAAGCTATGCAGTGCGATCGCTCCGAGGTCGCGAGCACGCAGGCTCGCGAAGAATGCCGCACGCGGGTCGTAGACCAGGTGAAGGGCGACGACCGCCAGGGTCAGGGCGACACCCCAGGCAAGCAGCCGGAGACCGGAGCGCTCGACCGCAGGATCGTGCGCATCGAGGCACGCGCGAAACCGATCGCAGCGCGGAATCGCGAGCATGTACGGCACGATCACGAAGAACGGCGCGAAGACGAAGTACAGCACCACGTCGCAGAGCGGCAGTACCGCGCGCTGCATGCGCACCTGATGGAGCAGCCATGCGATCCTGAACGTGTACGCCATTGCGAACCAGTAGCCCCACCGTCCCAGCTCGGGGTGTGAGTCCAGAAACTCCGGCCACAGATCGCGGCTACACACGATCGCGAGACCGCCGAAGGTCGCGAGCGCGAACACGAGGCCACGGGCGGGGCGCGGCGTTCCGCCGGCGAACAAGCTGGCGTGGAAGGCGACGACCCAGGCGAGCGAGCCGGCGGCAAACCATGGATCAAACAGGCCCGCGGTACCAACCGAGCCCGCTACGAGGACGATGCGGCGCCCGCCGCCACGGACCTCGCGGACGACCAGCCAGGTCGCGACATACGCCACGAACAGGATCACATAGGATCGCTCGGGATCGATGTCCGACCACCCGCGGAGCCTGATCAGGCCGGCCGCCTCCAGGCCGCACAGCACGCTGATCAGCGCGACCACGCTGCCAACCCTTCGAAACCGCGAAGCCTCCACGTCTGATGAGGACGCCGCCCGCGAGAACTACATCACGAGCGGTCAAAACATTGCCAGCGTTGGATTTTCACCAGACGAAAAGCGCGTGACGTTTAGATGTCGCCTGGAGCGGACGCCGTCGCTGCAATCCACAGGAGCGATCCGCAAGCCGTTGCGTGAAGAGGCTGCATGCTAATTTGCCCTCGTGGCGTACTCCTCCGAGCTCGAGACGGCGATCCGCGCGGCGCGCGCCGCTGGCGAGATCATCGCGGGCTACTACGCCAGAGGCTCGGTGGTCGTCGACGTCAAGCCAGACGCGTCGCCGGTGACGCAGGCCGATCGCGATGCCGATTCCATCATCTCGAAAATCCTCCGCGATGCGTTTCCCAGCGATGCGATCCTCAGCGAGGAGTCGCCCGACGACGAGGTTCGCCTGGCGCACACGCGGGTGTGGATCGTCGATCCCCTCGATGGAACCCGCGACTTCGTGGGCCGCACCGATGACTTCGCAGTCCACGTCGCGCTCGCGGTCGACGGGGTTCCCGTGGTCGGCGTCGTGTACCTCCCGGTGACCGCGACCTTGTACGCGGCGACGACCGGCGACGGAGCGTGGCGCGAGGCGAACGGTGTCCGCGGGCGACTTCACGTCTCGGCGAACGCGGATCGGACGATGCTGAGGATCGGCATCAGCCGCCACCACCTCGCCGACCGGTTGCGCACGTGTCTCGATACCGCGCAGATCACGTCGCGATTCCCCGTCGGTGCGTCGGTCAAGCACATGCGGCTCTCCGAGGGCGAGCTCGATGCGGTAATCAACCTCAGCGCACGCGAGATGGAGTGGGACACTTGCGCGCCCGAGATCGTGATCCGCGAAGCAGGCGGCTCGTATACCGACGGTGATGGTCGGCCCTTCCGCTACAACCAGGGTGACATCGAGCACCACCGTGGCAGCGTCGCGAGCAACGGTGCGTGTCACGCCGATCTGATCGCGCTCGTCGCGCCCTACCTATGAAGCTAACCAGGATCGCGTTGAAGTGGATCCAGAAGTTGCCCGAGGGCCAGGCCGAGTTGGCCGCCCAACTGCGCAGCGCGGCCCAGTCGACCGTGGCCAATATCGCGGAGGGAGCAGGGCGCCGCACCCGGGCCGAGAAGCGCAAGAACCGGATGCGGTAGTTCCGCCCGTCCGGATCTGTGCGGGGGGCGACCCGAGCCTTATGGGTTGAGGGTCGTCCCTACCGCGATCTAAGCTCGTGCCGATCCGCCCGCCCTGCGACCCAAATCCGTCGCACCGGCGCCGCTTCTCCCGCGATTGGTGAAATGGATGCCCGCCGCACGATCGACGTCGAGGACAACGTCGCCGCGCGGCTCGACGCCAAGCGCCACGCGCACTACGTCCTCCTGAACCCGGGCCCGGTCAACACGCGACCGTCAAGGGAGCGCACTCGTCCACCATGACGTTTGCCACCGTGACTCCGTCTTCACTGACCTGATGGTCTCGCTCACCGGCAAGCTTCGCCGCATCTTCCGCGTGAGCGGCACCCCGCAGCACACGGTCGTCGCGATCACCGGCAGCGGTACAGCCGCCATGGAGTCGGCGCTGGTCTCGACCGTGCCCCCCGATCGGAAGATCCTGGTTATCGACAACGGTGCGTTCGGCGTCCGTCTCGTCGAGGTCGCTCGCGTTCACGACATGGACATCGTCCACCTCCGCTACGGCTGGGGCGAGGCAGTCGATCCGGCCGACGTCAAGCAGGTGCTCGCCGCGTATCCGGACATCGCCGTCGTCGCGATGGTCCACCACGAGACGTCTGTAGGCCTCCTCAACCCGGTCGGCGCCGTCGGTGCGCTGTGCCGCAACTTCGATGCGCTGTTCGTCGTCGATGCCGTGTCGTCGCTCGGCGCCGAGGACATCGACGTCGTCCGCGACAACGTCGACATCTGCTACTCGAGCGGCAACAAGTGCCTGCACGCCGTCAGCGGCGTCTCGTTCATGTGCGTGTCCAACCGCGTGTGGAACCGCATCGAGGGTCTGTCGCCGAAGTCGTACTACCTCGACCTGCGCCGGTATCGCCGCTACATGGACGAGCTCGCGCAGACGCCGTTCACCCCCGCGGTGTCGGTCTACTTCGCGCTCGATGCCGCATGCGGTGAGTTCCTGGCCGACGGCCATGCCGCGCGGTTGGAGATGTATCGCTCGCGCAACGAGCAGCTGCGCCGCGGCCTGGCCGCGCTCGGGATGCCGTCGTTCACCAGGACCGGAACCGAGTCGCACTCGATCGTGACGTGCAAGCTCCCCGAGGGCGTCGCGTTCGACGTGCTCTACGAGGCGGTCAAGGCGCGCGGCATCATCGTCTACGGCTGCAAGGGCATCCTCGCGGATCGCTTCCTCCAGATCGCGAACATGGGCCACATGGTCGACGGCACGATCGAGA
>JBKJUF010000586.1:0-3498 GCA_046590445.1 Kofleriaceae bacterium | reverse complement strand
GTGGCCGGGCGGAGCTCGCGCTTCTTCGCCATCAGCTGGCGAGCGAACGCCTCGAGCAACGGATCGACCTCGAGGTACGGGACGCGGTGCGAGATCAGCGGCGGATCGAGGAGCAGGTTCGCGCGCGCGACCTCGGCGCCGGTACCGTCGAACGGCAACTTCCCGGACAGCATCTCGTAGACGACGATGCCGAGCGCGAACAGATCGATGCGGTGATCGATCGGATCGGCGACCGCCTGCTCGGGAGCCATGTAGTGCGGCGTGCCGAGCACGAGGCCATTCGTGGTGAGCCGGCCGGTCGAATTCGTCGAGTCGCCACCTTCGCGGAGGATCGCGATGCCGAAATCGACGATGCGTGGGACCTCGGTGCCGTGATCGTCACGCTCGACGATCACGTTCTCCGGCTTGAAGTCGCGATGGATGAGGCCGGCCTCGTGGGCATGGAACAGGCCCTCGAGCATCTGCTTGGTGAGGTGCAGGATGCGCTCGGGCGGCATCGGCGCCTCGTTGAGCAGCGTCGCCAGGTCATCGCCCAGCGCGTAGTCCATCACCATGTAACGGAGGCCATCGGTGGTCTCGCCGACGTCGACGACCCCGACGACGTTGGGGTGGTGGAGCCGGCCCGCGAGCTCGGCCTCGCGCTCGAAGCGCAGCGCCACCTTGCGATCCTCGAGGAGTTTCCTGTGGAGCACCTTGACGGCGAACGGGCGGCCGACCTTGACGTGCTTCGCCTTGTAGACGGCGCCCATCGCGCCCTCGCCGATGCGTGCCTCGATCTGGTAGCGACTCGCGAGGACCTCGCCGAGCAGCTTGTCGGGGAATGGCTGGCTTATCGTGCGGTCGTCCAGGTCCTCCAGGTCCTCGGAAGGGTCACTCATCGAAACCTCCCCGAGAAGATCAGCGAGACACCACCCGAGCTCTCGACCGAGGGCGACACGACCATCCGCGACTCTTCACCCGACGTCGCGAACAGCACCGCGGTCGCGACCGCACCGGCCGCCGCGACGAGGAAGCCGACGTCCGCGATCAGCGCGGTGCTGCGGATCTTGTCCTCCTGCGAGCCACTGCACGGGGCCGAGGGCTTGTCGCAGTCGTTGAACAGGTTCTTCGCCTTGATGCCGAAGCCGATGCCGACGCCGAGCCCGACCACGGCGACGCCTGCCGTGACCATCGCGGTCTTCGTGAAGTGCCGCGGGACCGCCGTCGTCATCGTGCCGCCGCCACCGTTGCCGCCGGTCGGCGGCCTGGGGCGTACCGCTGCGTCGGGCAGTAGCGAGCGCGCCGCAGCCGCGAACCGCGACCTGGCGTCGGTGATCACCGCGATGTCGATCGCTGGCCGCGAGGCACTCTTGCCGGTTGCTGGCTCGATCCACGTGCTGTCGACCTGCACCGATCCGCCACCGCCGCTGTCGACCATGACGACGAACAGGAGCTGCGCCGCGCCGAGTCGCTTGGCGACATCGGCCACGCAGGTCGGCGTCGCGACGCAGTCGGGCGGCAGCCCCTCGGCAGGCAACTGGCGGCGGACCTCGAGCCCACCAACCGCGTCGACCTCGAGCTCGGTCGACAGCGCGTCCGCGAGATCCTGGCTCAACGCATCGACACGGGAGGCATCGAGGTTGACCGCGATCCCCGGCACGATGGCGACCTTGACTCGATCGGCGTGCGCCGCCTGAGACATGGCGAGGATCAGCGCGAGGGCGGAGAGGAGAGCTTTCACGGGTTGGTCCATCGTAGCGACGACGTCGTCGGGGCGATCGAGGTCTGGCTTACATGTCCGGTGAGGGTTCCGTAAGTCAAATCATACTTCCGCATACTCACCCACCACGGAGCTGTTTGGTCGGCTTGGTTTCCCGATCGAACAGCCGCTGCCGCGTCCCCTTGCGGTTGTACTGGAGAGCATAAACGACGCCCGCGATGCCCGACAGCGGCAACGCAACCATGAGCACGGGCATCAGCAGGAACATCGGCACGATCTTGCTCGCGATCGCCGCAAACGCCAGCCACGCGGCCGATGCCGGGACCGCCTCGCGGAGCGACCCGGCATAGAGCCAGCCGAGCGGGCCGAGGAGCATGGAGGCAACGCCTGATTTGACCCACGACTTCTCGCCCGCCTTGGGTGACTTCGCGAGCTCCTGGCGCATGCCGTCGGCGCGCCGCGCGAGCTCGAGGGCGCCCCCGAGCCTATCGCGATGATCGTCTCGATAACCATCGCCGCGATCGCGCTCGTGCTCCCGCGCTGGCTCGCGGCCTGCGACCTCCGCGGTCGGGCGCTGCTTGCGGGTGACGAGCTCGGCCTGGCGTGCACGTAGCTCGTCGCGCTCGGCTTGCTGCTCGGCGCGTTGCTCGCGAACCTTGTCGATCGCCAAAGCCTTGCGCGACTGCTGGGCGAGGGCGTCGGCCTTGACCTCCGCCTCGAGCGCAGCGAGCCGCTCCATCACGGCGCGGTCGTCTTCGGACACGTCAAAGACTATGGCATGATCTCTCGCAATGTCGCCTCGGACGACGTCTCGGACGTTCTCGTTCTCGTTCTCGTTCTCGGTGGCGCTCGCGATGAGCTGCGGTGGGGGCGCCACGACCAAGGCGACCTCGGACGAGCCCCAGACCGCGAAGGAGAAGCAGTACGCCGATGCGAAGGTCGCCGGCGAGCTCGACGGCACCGACGCGAAGTGGGGCAAGTGGCGCTACACCGGCGACCGTAAGGACTGCTTCTTCGTCGCCAGTCGCAAGTGCTTCAAGACCGAGAACGCGGCCTGTCAGGCCTCGCACTGCAAGTCACCAACGCGGTGCAAGGCGGTCGGCGCGGGTCCGGCAACGATGACGTGCGCGAAGTGACGTGACGTGACGTGACGGTCACGCCGCCTTGGGCGCGACGACCTTCGGGATCCGCACGCGCGGCCCGATGCGATACACGAGCTTCTTGACGTCGCGATAGAACTCGCCGTCGATGATCGGCGCGAGCAACTCATCGCCGGTCGCCTCGATGATCATCTCGCGGCACGGACGGTCGAGGATGTTGCGGCCCCGCATCTCCTGGCCACGCGCCATGCGGGGAATGTTGCGAATGATGCTCCACGGGCTGGGCGTGCCGACGATCGCGTTCATCAGGCCGGGCTGGTCGGCCTTGCCGAAGAACCGCAGCACGTTACCGAGGTTGATCGACATCGACGCGACGTGGACGCCGGTGAACTTGGTGCCCGGCAGGCGCATGCCGTCGAGCAGGACGCTGCACGTGGTGGGCTCGAACATTTCCTTCGCGTAGCTCTTCCACGGGCCGAACGGCAGGCGCGAGAGCGGCGACAGCGCGATCGGCGCGGACGCGACGGTGTTCGCGACGACCTTCACGATCGTCCGCGGGTTCGGATCGGGATCCGCGTAGTACTTCGAGTAGAAGCGCTGGCCGACGCCGCCCGCGGCCGACGCGAAGCCGTACGTGCGGAACGGGGTCTCGATGCCATCGACGAGCTGGACGCCGTCGATCACCATCGAGTCGACCTC
>JBKJUF010000531.1:0-3158 GCA_046590445.1 Kofleriaceae bacterium | reverse complement strand
CGGTGGTCGGCGCCAGCCGCTCCGACATCCAGGTCGTGACGTTCTCGATGAAGTCCGCGGTCACGAGCGACGACACCAGCAGCGGCACGCCGTGCGTGTTCGCGGCGTCGACGAGCTCGGCCGGCGGCGCGAGGCTGCGGCACACGACGACGCAGGCCGGATCGCTCGCGAGCATCGTCGCGATCCCGAGGCTGCGGGCCGGCGCGTGATCGAGCAGGTACTCGATCTCGGTCCCGCCGAGCACGAGCACCCGGCCGTCGTGGAGCTGTTCGGGCCAGCCGGTGAGCGCGAGCCCGGGCTTCTGGATGCGGGGCGCGTTGACGTTGCGCCCCAGCCCGGCGGCGCCGGCGACCGCGGATACCCCGAGCTCCACGCGCCCGAGCAGCTCGCCCACCGTGATCGGCACCATGATCGCCACCGTGCTCGGCCCGGGAATGGAGCTAGGCGCCATCAGGTCCTCCCACTCGCCCACGCCATCTCAGTACTTGGCGTCCTCGTCCGCTACGACGGAGTACATCGCCTCGCCGTCGGGCGCGGCGAGCAGACGGCGGCGGAACTCGGGGTCCTTGAAGACCCGGCTGATCCGCGCGAGCGCCTTGAGGTGCGCGCCGGTCGACGACTCGGGCGCGACCAGCACGAAAAATAGATACGTCGGCTGGCCGTCCATCGAGTCGAACTCGATGCCGCCGGGCACGCGGCCGAGGCACGCGACGATCTCGCCGACGGTGGCGAGCTTGCCGTGCGGGATGGCGACGCCCTCGCCGATCGCCGTCGAGGCGAGCTGCTCGCGCTCGATCAGCACCCTCGCGAGCGTGGCGCGATCGATGCGCGGGTGGTGGCCCGCCATGTACGCGGCGAGCTCTTCCAGGATGCCGCGCTTGTCGGTCGCCTTGAGCGCGGGTACGACCATCTCGCGCTTGATGAGGTCGACGATCTTCATCTAGTAGCCGCGGATCAACGTACCACTTTCGGAGATTGTCGTCCCCTTCCCGCTACGCCGTACCGGTGGGCGTTTCGATGAGCCCGTACGCGCCGTCCTCGCGCTTGTAGACCACCGCGACCCGTCCGTCGGTGTCGTGGCTGAACACGAGGAAGGGCTCGTGCAGCAGGTTCAGCTGGACGATCGCGTCGGCGACGGACATCGGCTGCGCGTGGAACTTCTCGGTCTTGACGACCTTGAACTCGGGCGCCGGGTTCATGAAGTCCGCCGGCGGGCTCACCGCGGTGCGGCCGTTGCCGGTGCCAGCGCCCGGATCGTCGATGCCGTGGAACGCTTCGGAGACGATCGAGTGAGACCATGGCATCGCCTGCACGTGGTGCGGACGCGCCTTCATGCCCTCGAGCTTGCCCTTGTACTTGCGGACCTGACGCTCGATCTTGGCGATGCAGAGGTCGATCGAGCTGTACATGTTCTCGGTCGTCTCGTGCCCGGCGACCGAGAGCCCGTTGTGGAGCTGGAACGTGACGTCGATGCGATGGTTGTGGCGCTCGGTGCTGAGCACGACGTGGCAGGAGATCGGATCTGGAAGGTACTTCCTGACCCGTTCCATGCGTTCCTTCGCGTAGTTCTTCAGTGCCTCGGTCGGTTCCATGTGGCGGAACGTCACCGCAAATTGCATCGAGCCCTCCCTGAATGGGTTCGATCTGATCCTACACACCTTCCCACCGGATGATCACGCGATCCTCGACGGTGATTTCGTGAGGGCGGCCGAGTCTACACGATCACACACGTACGATGCGGCTCAGGCCCTGAACCTATTCGCCTTGCCCGAATCCTCGAGAGCCATCAATGCATACAAGGTTGCGGGGGCGAAGCAGAAGCGTGGTCTCGACGACAAGCTCCACTTCTTCGAGAAACAGGTGCTCGACCAGAAAACCCCCGGCGCTGTGCTTCCGCGTGGCAATAACCCGGCGCGAGCGAAGCAGTTCCAGATCTCCCATCTACCGTCATCTCGACGGTCACATCGATCGCGGCTTGTGCCTCTTCGAACGTCGCGTATCGAAGGCTGATCGGCAAAACGGTAGCAGTGCCCGTGAGCCGTATCGACGCACCTTGCGGATCGATGGTCGCGCGGAACTCGTAGGGTCTACTGCTACCTTCTTCGGTACAGCCCGACGACGCGACGCACACGACGAGAATCAACCAAATATCCCACGCCTTGGCCATTCCCATGGCTAGAAGACCTACTGCGCTTGCTCAGGATGCCGGGTGTTCGAAAAACTCTTCGAGGGTGGGTTCGTGAAGAGCCTCTGGTCCGGACCGCGACGCGTCCCGCGAGCCGCGCCGTGGCCGTGGCCGAGCGAGGCGGGGTCGGGCCGGCGCTTGTAACTACGGCGGCGGATGCGCGCCCGCACGGACCTTGCCCCCGCCACGCGACCAGCACGAACGTGCTCCGTCGCCATCGTCGTTAGAAGACCTGCTTGCGCTTGCTCGAGCTCAGGATGCCGAGCTGCTCGCGATATTTCGCGACGGTGCGGCGGGCGATGTCGATGCCGGTCTTCTTGAGCAGCTCGACGATCTTCTGGTCCGAGTGGGGACGCTTCACATCCTCCTGATCGACCAGCTCCTTGATCTTCGACTTCACCGCCTGCGACGCGAGATCCTCGCCGTTGGTGCGCGAGATGCCGCTGTTGAAGAAGAACTTGAGCTCGAAGATGCCCTGCGGGGTGTGGACGTACTTGCTCGTCGTCACGCGCGAGACCGTCGACTCGTGCATGCCGATGTCCTCGGCGACGTCGCGCAGGATCAGCGGCTTCAGGTGGGCGATGCCCTTGTCGAAGAACTCGCGCTGGAACTTCAGGATCGACTCGGCGACCTTGATGATCGTGCGCTGGCGCTGCTGGATCGAACGGATCAGCCACTGCGCCGAGCGCAGCTTGTCCTGGACGTAGTCCTTGGACGCGGCCGAGTTGCCCATGGCGTTCTTGTAGAAGCCACTGATCTTCAGCTTCGGCAGACCGTCATCGTTGGGGACGACGAAGTACTTGTCGCCGACCTTGTGGATGTAGACGTCGGGCGTGACGTAGTTCGGGGTCTACGTCGAGTACTGGCGACCCGGGCGCGGGTCGAAGTCCATGATGACCTTCGCCGCCTCGTAGATCTCCTCGAGCGGCTGCTTCAGGTCACGCGCGATCGCCTGGTAGTTCTTCTTCTCCAG
>JBKJUF010000270.1:0-10445 GCA_046590445.1 Kofleriaceae bacterium | reverse complement strand
GAGCAGCGCACGCTGATCGTCGTCGACAACCAGCGCGCGAAGCTTCCGGACTGAGCGGCACCCGAGCACGTCGCCGCGGCGGCGCCCTTGCCGCCGACCGAGTGTCGTGGCCTGTCGATGGGGTCGGGTATCATCGTCAAATGCGCGAACCGATTTCTGCATTCTGGTCGTGGTGGCAACGCAAGCGCGCAGCGATTGCAGACGCGATGGATGCGCGTGACCTCGGCGGTTACGGCGAGGAGATTGGCGCTCGAATCTCGGCGATCGACCGTGACCTCAAGTGGGAGCTTGGGGCACGCGATAAGAAGCGGCTGACGTTCGCACTCGCGTGGGACGGGTCGCTGCATCGTCGCCGCCTCGCCGAGCGCTGGCTCGCGCACGCACGCGCGAACGATCCGCGCTGGAGTTATTTCGCCGCCCGGCCGCCGTCGAAGAGCTGGAACTCACTCACGATGGACCTTGGCGGGCACGAGATCGATTTCTCGAAGTTCGTGTGCACGTTCACGAAGGACGCGAGTCGCGAACGTGTCGACGCGGTCATCTTCCATCCGACGCTCGCCAAGGCACGCGAGGGCGTCCGCAGCACGGCTACATTCGTCATGCTCGATCGAATGCTCGGAGAGGACGGTGTCGAGCGCCTGCTCGGAGTGATCGAGATCCGCAAGTCGAAGCCCAAGGGCGCACGTCCGATCCGCGACCTCGCGACAGCGGTGACCCGTCTCTCGCGCACCGCAACCGGAGAGCAGTTCGCGCTGTACAAGGGCACGCGCGATGGTGCGCCGATCTTCATCGTCAAGAACGAGGCGCTCAAGCCGATCGATCACCTCACCTGTGACCACTTCGTGTCCGTCGCCCTTCGTTACCCGAGTGACAGTGGGCTGCCATCGCAAAAGGACAGCGTGCAGCTCGATTCTGCGGAAAACGCATTGCTGCGCGCCCTCGGCAAGCACGTCGCATATCTCGGCCGTGAGACCCACGCCAACACGCGAAGCCTCTTTCTCTTCGCGCCGCGCGATGCGCGTGTGAAACAGCAGCTCGCGGCGTGGCAAAAACAGCGGCGCGCGAAGATTGCGTGGACCGCAGACCCGGAGTGGAATGGGCTATCGCGCTGGGATTGAGGCTGGTGCTCGGGCGCGCGACGAAGACCCACGCGGCAGCTGGTTGCGAGGCGTCTCTCGACCGGTACGGCCGCGCCGCCTAGATCGCGCGGAGGATCGGCTTCTTCGCGGTGACGCGCTCGGGCTCGGCGGGCCAGTCGGGCTTGAGCAGATACTTGATGAAGCCCGCGGCGACGCCGACGCCGTGCGAGACGTGGAGGGTCGGGAACATCGCCCATACCGAAGGGATCGCGGCGGCGCCGAGCTTCGCGCGGGTCGTCAGCCGGACGGCCTCGGCGCCGGTGATGAGGGCATAGGTCGCGAACGCGGCGGGGACGAGTGGCCACGCGGGCGGGAACAGCAGCATCGCGGCCGCGCCGCTGACCATGAGGAACGGGCCGAACGGGCGCAACGTCGGAACGGTACCGAGCTTGAGGAGCGTGCGCGCGCGGCCGCGACCGTACTTGTAGTACTGCTTCGCGAGCGTCTTGAAGGAGCTGCGCGGGAAGTAGTGCACGACGATGTCGCGTGACAGATAGATCTGGCCGCCGGAGTCGAGGATGCGCTGGTTGAGCTCGGCGTCCTCGTTGGTGATCGCAGCCGGATCCCAGAGGCCGATGGTCTCGAACACGCGGCGGCGGAACGCGCCGAGGAAGACCGTGTCGACGTAGCCCTCGGCCTCGGCCGAGCGGTACTTCGCGCCGCCCACGCCCAGTGGGCTCTGGAGCGCGACACAGAGGGCGCGCTGGAACGCCGTCTTCGCCTTCGCGCGCTGGGCGCCACCGACGTTGTCGGCGCCGGTGCGCTCGAGGGTCTCGACGCACTTGCGGACGTAGTCGGTCGCGTACTCGGCGTGGACGTCCATCCGCACGATGACGTCGCCGGTCGCTTGCTTGACGAGGAGGCCGAGGCCGGCGGCCTGGAGGCGGGCGGGGTTATCGATGACCCGGATGCGCGGATCTGCCTCGGCGAGGCGTGCAAGGATCTCCCGCGTGCGGTCGGTCGAGCGGCCGTCGGCGACCAGGATCTCGATCAGCTCCGCGGGGTAATCCTGCGCCTGCACGCTGGAGATGCAGGCCTCGATGAAGTTCTCCTCGTTGTACGAGGGCATCGCGATGGTGACGCGTTGCATGGTCATGAATGCTAGCGCGCCTTGCGTGCAACGTGGATGCCGGCGCCAAGGACCATCGCACCCCCAAGCGCGGCGAGCGGGTGAAGTGCCTCCCCCCACACCAGGGCCCCCACCGCGACCGCGACCAGGGGCTCCGCGAAGGTGAGCACGGCCGCACGGGCGCTCCCGATCCGGCCAAGGCCGATCACGAACATCACCCCGGAGCCCGCCCCGATCGTGACCGCGCCGGCCGTGATCAGGGCGAGGTCGTCGGCGCTGACGTCGCCCGCCCCGATCAACAGCAGCGGGGTGAGGACCGCCGCCGCCAGCAGCGAGTGGTAGGACATCGCGCGGGTTGCGCCGATCCGCGCGGCGAGCCGGCGGACCGTGAAGACGTTGCCCGTGTAGCAGACTGCGGAGAGTACGCCGAGGGTCGCCCCCATGGCCGCGCCATCGGCGGGTGCACGCCAGGGCTCGAGGATGATGACGAGGCCCGTGAGGGCGACGCAGGTCGCCGGCGCCACGCCGCGCGCGCTCGTGCCGTCGATCCGCGGTGCGGCGATCGCGATCAGGATCGGCGCGATGTAATGGGTCAGCACCGCGATCGACACTGTCGTGTAGTTCAGTGCCGCGAAGAACGTGAGGACGTTGAGCGCGTCGAATGACGCGTTCGCGACGAGCAGCGCACGGGTCTCGCGATCCCACGTCGCGCGCGGCAGGCGGAGCGCGAACGGCAGCGTGACGAGCCCCATCACGAGGAACACGATCGGCGTGGTGACCGTTGCCGACAGGCCGGTGGGCCGCAGGAACAGGCTCCACGTGCCCCACGAGGCAGCGGCGAGCGTGACCATGGCGAAGCCGGCGAGCACGGCGGCCAGGGTATCGTGTGCCGGTGACGAGCGATCGCGAGACGTTCTTGCGTCGCTTCCACGCCGTGTATCCCGGGATCACCTCGGCGGCGCTCGCGCGAGGTGACAGCTATCGCCGGCTTGCCGAGCGCGTCGTCGCCGGGGCGCGGGTGCTCGATCTGGGATGTGGCGATGGCCACCTGCTCGAGCTGCTCGCGGCGCGTGGCTGCCGGCCGGTCGGGATCGATCTGGCGCTCGCCGAGCTCGCTCGAACGGCGCAGCCGCGGGCATGCGCACGTGCGCAGGCGCTGCCGTTCGCGGACGCCAGCTTCGACGCCTCCGTGAGCCACCTCGCGTTCATGCTGATGGATGAGCCGGCGGTGATCGTCCGCGAGCTCGCGCGCGTGCTCGTCCGGGGAGGCAGCTTCCACGCGGTGCTTGGCGGCGGACCGACGGCCGGTGGTGACGATGCGTTTCATCGCTTCCTCGCGATCGCCGCGCCGGCGTTCACGTCGCGTGGCCTGGGCGATCCGCGCGCGAAGTCGGAGCCCGGATGGCGCGCGCTGTTCGAGGGCTGGGACGTCACGTTCGAGCGGCACGAGCTCGAGCTCGCCGGCAGCTTCGACGAGGTCTGGCAGTATCTCGGCGCGAGCTACGAGCTCGCCGGCGTCGACATCACGGCGATCCGTGGCGCGCTCGCGGCTTCCGTCGGCGAGCTCGTCGATCGCGAGGGCAGGGTGCCGTGCCGCGCGGTGACGTGGTTCGCGTCCGCGATCAGACGTTGAACAGGAAGTGCATGATGTCGCCATCCTGCACGACGTACTCCTTGCCCTCGATGCGCAGCTTGCCGGCGGCCTTGATCGCGGCCTCGCT
This sequence comes from Kofleriaceae bacterium, assembly GCA_046590445.1. Taxonomy (GTDB): domain Bacteria; phylum Myxococcota_A; class Polyangia; order Haliangiales; family Haliangiaceae; genus JABFXX01. The sequence continues at coordinate 6,516 of JBKJUF010000270.1, read as the reverse complement.
GCCGTGCTGCTCGAGATCGCCGAGCGAATACACCTGGGCGCGGATGAAGCCCTTCTCGAAGTCGGTGTGGATCACGCCCGCGGCCTCGGGGCCGGTCGCGCCCTTCTTGATCGTCCACGCCCGGACTTCCTTCTCGCCGGCGGTGAAGTACGACTGCAGGCCGAGCAGGCGGTAGCACTCGCGGGCGAGGCTCGCGAGCGCGGGCTCGGTGAGGCCGTACGATGACAGCAGCTCGGCGCGGTCCTCGGGCGCGAGCTCGGCGAGCTCGGACTCGACCTTGCCGCACAGGATGACGACGCCCGCGCCCTCGGCCTGCGCGCGCGCCTTGACCGCGTCGCTCCACGCGTTGCCGGCCGGCAGATCGCCCTCGCCGACGTTGCAGCAGTACAGCACCGGCTTCGACGTCATCAGGCCCCACGTCGAGACCGTCTTGCGATCGTCATCGGACAGCGGGAGCGCGCGCGCCGGCTTGCCGGCCTGGAGCTGGTTGAACACCTTCTCGGCGAGCGCGGCCTCGACGATGCTCGCCTTGTTGCCAGTCTTCGCGAGCCCCGAGGCCTTCTTGAGCCGCTTCTCGACGGTCTCGACGTCGGAGAGGGCGAGCTCGAGATCGATGATCTCGATGTCGCGCATCGGATCGACCGAGCCAGCGACGTGGATCACGTTCGGATCGTCGAAGCACCGCACCATCATCAGGATCGCGTTGGTCTCGCGGATGTTCGCGAGGAACTTGTTGCCGAGGCCTTCGCCCGTCGACGCGCCCTTGACGAGCCCGGCGATGTCGACGATCTCGACGATCGCAGGGATGATCTTCTGGGTCTTGACGTGCTTCTCGATCCGCTTGAGGCGGTCGTCCGGCACCGGCACGACGCCGACGTTCGGGTCGATGGTGCAGAACGGGTAGTTCGCAGCCTCCGCCTTGCCCGCGGTGAGGGCGTTGAAGACCGTGCTCTTGCCCACGTTGGGAAGGCCGACAATTCCGACGGAGAGCGCCATAGGTGGCGAATGCCTACCGTGGAAGTCCGCGGATTGGCAAGGCGACGCGAGGCAAGCGCATCGCCCGTATTGGTGAATGCCAGCGTGCCGGGAGGGCCGGACGTGGGAAGGTGATGTCAGATGAACCCCGCGCTTTTCGTCCTGGGAGCCTGCCTTGCCGTCGGTGGTGCGGCCTGCGGTGGCGATGACGGTCCGGCGACGCCGGATGGTGGCCCGACCGACCTGCTCGGCAAGCTCTCGGCCCTCGATGGCGTCACCGTGCAGGAAACCCCGACCTCGACCGCCGGCTACACGTTCTACGTGCTGCGGTTCACCCAGCCCGTCGATCACGAAGACCCCGACGGTCCGAGCTTCGAGCAGCGGGTGTCGCTGCTCCACAAGGACGAGGCGGCACCGATGGTCGCGCTGACGTCGGGTTACTGGGACTACTACGTCGACAACACCTACGAGCTGACGCGCCTCCTCGGTGCAAACCAGATCTCGATCGAGCATCGCTTTTTCGGCGAGTCGCGGCCCGAGCCGGCGGACTGGACGAAGTTGACGATCCGTCAGATGGCCGACGACGAGCACCGGATCATCACCGAGCTGCGCAAGGTCTATCCTGGCGCGTTCCTGACCACCGGGGGCTCGAAGGGCGGCATGACCGCGGTCTATCACCGGCGGTTCTACCCGGGAGACGTCGACGGTACGGTGCCGTACGTCGCGCCGATCTCGTTCGGGGCGCCGGATTCCCGCTATCCGGCGTTTGTGGACTCGATCGGCACGGCGTCGTGTCGCAACGCGCTGCGGGCGGCCGCGACCGAGATGCTACAAAACCGGCGCGTGGCGATGCTGTCGCGCGCGCAGAGCCAGGCGACCACCGACGGTCACCGGTATTCCCGGATCCAGATCGGTGCCGCCGTCGAGGGTTCGATCGCGAGCCTCGAGTGGGCGTTCTGGCAGTACTACGGCGCGCCGTTCTGCGGACAGGTGCCGGCCCCCACGGCCACCGACGACCAGCTCTGGCAGTTCCTCGACCGGATCGCCCCGGTCACCGACAGCGACGACGATCAGATCTCCGCGTTCGAGGCCTACTACTACCAGGCGTATACGCAGCTCGGTTACCCCGACGCCGGCGCCACCTATCTCGATCCCTACCTCATGTACAGCGACGCCGATTACGAGGCGGCGCTGCCGACGCCGGTGCCCGCCTACGACGCTGCCGCGGCGATGCGCGATATCGATACCTGGGTGAAGACCGAGGGGGGGCGGCTCTTGTTCGTGTACGGCGAGTGGGATCCATGGACTGGTGGGCCGTTCGAGCTCGGCGCCGCGACCGACTCCCTGCTGGTCGTCCAGCCGCAGGGCTCGCACTCCGCGCGGCTCTCGCGGCTCGCCGCGGCCGATCGCGATGCCGCGTTCGCGAAGCTCGCAGCGTGGTCCGGGGTGACGCCGATGTTGCCGCCGCAGCCACGCACCGCGGAGCCGGCACCTCGCGAGCCCCGCGTGCCGCCCGTGATGGTGCGCGCCCTCCGCGCGCGCCACTAACCAGCGCGCCGACCGCGGATTCGGCTATGGTCCGCGCCATGAGCGAGCGGCGCGTCGCCCTGGTCACCGGCTCCACCGACGGGATCGGCCGCGCCACCGCGCGCGCGCTCGCTGCGGCCGGCATGAAGGTGATCGTGCACGGGCGCAGCAAGGTCAAGGTCGACGTCACGCTCGCCACGCTCGCCGGCGAGTTGCCGGGCGCCGAGCTCGAGGGCGTGTCGTTCGATCTCGGATCGCTCGCCGCGGTCCGCAACGGCGCCGCGCAGATCCTCGAGCGGCTGCCCGCGCTGCACGTGCTCGTCAACAACGCCGGCATCTTCGCGAGCGAGCGCGTGGTCAACAATCAGGATGTCGAGCTGACGTTCGGCGTGAATCACCTCGGGCCGTTCCTGCTGACCGAGCTCTTGCTGCCGCGACTCCTCGAGAGCGCGACCACGATGCCGTCCCGGGTGATCGACGTGTCCTCGATCGCACACACGCGTGGCCGCATCCACCTGAACGATCTGTCGCTCGCGACCGCATGGACGGGCTATGCCGCGTACGCGCAGTCCAAGCTCGCGAACGTGATGCACGCGCTGTCACTCGCCGAGCGCCACGACCCCGACAAGCTCGTCGCGTACAGCCTGCATCCGGGCGTGATCTCGACGAAGCTGTTGCGCCAGGGCTTCGGCCCGATCGCGGGTGCCGCCGTCGAGGCGGGCGCGAAGACGTCGGTGCGCCTCGCGAGCGAGGAGATCGCGCTCGAGCCGTCGGGCACGTACTTCAGCGATGGCGTCGCGACCCGGCCGGCGCTGTCGGCCCTCGACCCGACCGTTCGCTCGGGGCTCTGGGATGCCTCGCTGCAGCTCGCCGATCTCTAGGTCCACCATGAGCGACGACGAGATCGCGCCGGTCCTGCAGCTGATCGCGGATGGCGACGACCAGACCGCCTTCGACCGCGTGCGTGCGGCGCTGAGCTGGCCGGCCGGCAAGGCGATCGATGCGGCCGAGCTTCCGCGCTGGCTCGCGCTGCTGGCCGAGCTCGCGACGCGCCGTGGCGCAGAGCCACTTGCCGAGATCACGAGCGAGGTCGTCCGCGATCCGGACAACCCCGATCAGCTCTACGACCTCGGCTATGCGCTCATCGACGCCGGTGCGCCCGGGATCGCGGCGTCGGTGCTGTGGCGCTGCCTCGCGCTGGTCGGCGACAGCGAGGAAGTCCTGTGCGAGCTGGTGTCCGCGCTCGAGAGCGCGCTGGCTTATCCCGATGCGTTCGCGATCCTCGAGGAGCACGCCGAGTTGCGCGCCCGCAGCTTTCTGTGTCGCTACCTCCACGGGTTCAACGCGGCGATGGCGGGGCGCCTCGACGTGACCCGCGAGGAGGTGCCCAGGCTCGAGCCAACCACCCCCGAGGAGGAGGCGATGCAGGCGACGCTGCTCGGCATCGTCGAGCGCGCCGCGAACCTCGAGGGCGAAAGTCCGCTCGACGACCGCGATCTCCGCGGCTGGCACTACGTGCTGACGGGTGGTCTGCTCCTCCATCAATCGCCGTACGGCTTCGACGAGCCGATGCGCGGCCGCTACGCGTGGCTCGGCGACTCGCTCGCGCGGATCGCGACAGGCCTCGAGCGGCTGGCCGCCCTCGTGAAGGGTCTCGACCTGCCGTGCGTGTACGCGCCGCCGGGGCGCGGCCACGAGATCATCGCACGCGCGATCGCCAAGCGGCTCGGGCTCCCGCTCGCCGAGTGGCCCGCGATCGGTGTTCCGGCGCCCGGGTTGGTCGCCCTCTACGACCTCGCGGACCTACCGGCAGCCGATGTCGCGCGGCTCGTTCCGCGGCGTCCCGACCAGATCGTGTTCGCGCACGCAAGCCCGTGGACCCAGGACAGCCCGATCAGCGCGGACGTCACCACGCTCCTCTACCAGACGATCGTGGCCCCCTGGGGCGAGTCCGTCCTGGTCGAGCCCGGTACGCGCGACATCAAGACCTCGCCGGCCGACGAGCGACCTGCGGAGGCGATCGCCGACGACATCCTCGCCGCATCCGGCTTGCCGCCGGACGAGCTCACTGCCGAGCAGCTCGACCGCCTCGATCGCCTGATCGCCCGCGTCTGGCCGCCCGCCGCCGGCACGCGCTCGCGGCTCTGGGCCGGTGGCCCCGTCGCATCGAACCGCTTCACGTGATCGGCTTTCACCTGGCTGATTCCTGCTACGATCGCTTCCGCGTGAAGAAGATCTTGGTCGTCGAAGATGATCCGGTGAACCAGATGATCCTGGCGGATTTTCTCGCGGCCAACGGGTACGAGACGCTCGCCGCGTCGTCGGGACCCGAGGGGATCGAGCGGTTCGACCGCGACGCCCCGGACCTGCTGCTCGTCGACGTCCAGCTGCCGCGCAAGAACGGCTTCGAGGTCGTCCGCGAGATCAAGAGCCGGCCGACCGGCAAGACCACGCCGATCCTGTTGATGAGTGCGGTGTACACCGATCGCGATCAGTCGAGCCGCACGATCCAGCTGGGCACGCTCGCGGATGGCTACCTGACAAAGCCGTTCGATCTGGTGCATCTGCTCGCGACCGTGCGCCAGCTGCTCGGTGAAACCTAGAGGTCAGCCGATGTGGCCGCCGAAGTTCGACTTCATCGCGGAGCTGGACACACCGGCGAACCGTCCGAAGCTGTGGTTCGGCGTCTGGACAGGGTACGCGGTCGCACTTGGCTTCGCGCTCCTCGCGATGGCGACCGTGCTGTTCGATCTGACGCCCTACCGGTGGGCGTTTCTCTGGCTGGTCAGCGTCAAGCTGCTCACGACCTCGCTCGCCGCGCTGGCGCTGGTCCGCGATCGCTGGGTGATGCAGCTCCAGGGCATCACCCTGGTCTCCGACACGCTGCTGCTGACCGGCGCGATCTACTTCACCGGCGGGCCATACAGTCCGCTTGTCGCGACGTACGTGATCCTGATCGCCGTGCTCTCGCTGCTGACGAACCTGGGCGTCACCGTGCTGATCGCCGGGTTCATCGTGACGTGCTTCTCGACGATGGTGATCCTGCTCGCAACCGGGGTCTTGCCGCCGACGCCGGTGCCGGGCTCGCCGGGCATGGTCCCGACGGCCGGCTATGTGCTGACCGCGATCGCGTACTGCATGCTCGTCGTCGGCGTGCCAGCCGCGTTCTCTGCCGCGACGCTGCGGTTGTTGCGTGCACGCGAGGCCGATCTCGAGAAGCGCACCGCGCAGCTGATCCGCGCGGCGACCCAGCGGAGCCAGTTCGTGGCGTCGATGACCCACGAGCTGCGGACGCCGATCCATGGCGTGCAGGGCCTCTCCGACGTGATCGCCGCCGGCGTGTACGGCCCGGTCACCGACAAGCAGAAGGAAGCGTGCGCGGCGATCAAGCGCAGCGCGCAGTCGCTGCTCGGCCTCGTCGATGACGTGCTTCAGCTCACCCGCGCCGAGGCCGGCAAGATCGACGCGCGCCCCGGCAAGGTCAACGTCGCGGAGCTTGTCGAGCGCGTCAGCGAGTCGGTGTCGTACATGGTCGGCACGAAGAATCTCCAGCTCGAGACCGCGGTCAGCCCCGACCTGCCGCCGGTCACCTCGGACGAGCGCTGGCTCGCGCACATTCTCGTCAACTTGATCGCGAATGCCGTGAAGTTCACGCCCGAGGGCGGCCGCGTGACGGTCAGCGCATGGCAGCGCAACGACGACGTCGTGCTCGCGATCGAGGACACCGGGATCGGAATCGCGCTCGAGGATCGCGAGGCGATCTTCGAGCCGTTCAGCCAGGGCCAGCGCGGCGACGAGAAGGGCTACGGCGGCGTCGGCCTCGGGCTGGCGCTGGTCGCGAAGCTGGTCGAGCTCCTCGGCGCGAAGGTCGAGCTCGAGTCCGAGGTCGGCAAGGGTTCGACGTTTCGCGTGATCGTCCCCGGCGACTGGCGCGGCCGCAAGACTGCGCAGCTCGTGGTGTCGCCCCGGGTTCCGACCGGGGAGCTGACGCGCCTCGATGTTTGATCGGATACC
>JBKJUF010000366.1:0-2700 GCA_046590445.1 Kofleriaceae bacterium | reverse complement strand
GGTCTGCCGCGGCGACGGCCGATGGACAGGTCAAGACCGTCAAGCCGATCGAGATCGATCCAGCGGACGAACCGGGCAAGCCTGGCGGTAAGAAGCCCCCCAAGAAGCAGCCGAAGGCCAGCAAGGTTTCGCCCAAGGTTCCGCCCAAGGTTCCGCCCAAGGAGGACGTCAAGCCTCCCGAGCCGCCGAAGGAAACGAAGCCCGCCTTCGACCCGTTCGGCAGCCCACGACCGGACAAGCGCTGATACGATCGGTCCGTGAGGATCCTACGGAGCACGTTCATCCTGCTCGCGGTCTCGCTCGTCGCGAGCCCGGCCGCGGCCGACGTCGACATCGCCAAGGCGGACAAGCTGTTCGCGGAGGGGCTCGCGCTGCGCGAGAGCAACCTCGAACAGTCGTGCGCGAAGTTCGACGAGTCACTGCAGTACAACCCGCAGGCGATCGGGACGTTGCTCAACGTCGCGCTCTGTGACGAGAAGCTCGGACGGATCGCGTCGGCGGTCGTGAAGTTCTCCGAGGCGCGCGACCGCGCGAAGGAGCAACAGCTCACCGACTACATCACGGCCGCCGAGGAGCACATCGCGGCGCTGACGCCCGAGCTGCCGTACCTCCAGCTCAAGTTCGGCGTCCCGCCGATCGCCGACACCAAGATCCTGGTGAACGATCAGGTCGTCGGCATGGACCGGATCGGGAAGCTGGCCGTCGATCCCGGCGAGGTGTCCATCACGGTGAGCGCGCCAGGTCGGCTGCCGTATCAGACCAAGATCATCGTCGCCAAGCGCGAGATGAAGGACGTCGAGATCCCCGAGCTCGAGAAGAGCGTGACGGTGAAGAGCTCACGGCGAACGCTCGGCCTCATCACGACGGCGTCGGGGGTTGCGGCGATCGGCGGGGGGGTCGTGATCGGCCTGTTCGCACGGAGATCGTACAACAACGCGATCAAGGACTGCACCCAGGTGCCTGATACCCCCCCACAGTGCCCACCGGACGCCCAGACCGATACCGAGAAGGCGCGGACGCTCGGCACGGTCGGCACGGTTGTCGGCGTGATCGGCGTCGTCGCGGTCGGCGTCGGCCTGTACGTGTGGCTGCGGGCGCCCAAGGATACCGGGGAACGCAAGGTGAGCCTCGTGCCACATGTCTCGTCCGAAACGGCCGGGCTCGCCGCAGTCGGAAGCTTCTAGAGTTATGATGATGACGATGCGCGTCCTCCTCGCGATGGTCCTGATCCTCGGTGTGTTCGGTGACAGTGCAGCTGCCGAGACGCCGCAACAGCAAGCCGACAAGCTGTTCGCGGAAGGCCGAGATCTGCTCGTCAACCAGAAGGACGCCAAGGGCGCGTGCGAGAAGTTCGAGGCGGCGATCGCCCTCGATCCGCAGGCGCCAGGCGTGATGCTGAACCTCGGCCTCTGCTACGAGACGCTCGAGAAGTACGCGACGTCGCTCTACTGGTTCCGCAAGGCGCGTGACGCTTCGTCCGAGGCGAAGCCCGAGCCGCTCGTCGAGTACGAGACGGCCGCGAAGACGCACACGATCGATCTCGCGAAGAAGGTCGCGACCGCGAAGATCGACATCTCGCTGGCGCCGCCCGGCACCACCGTGCTGATCGATGGCCGCCGCGTGCTGCCGAGCGAGTACGCGCGCGTCGAGGTCGACAAGGACTCGCTCGTCGAGGCGCGTGCGACCGGCAAGCAGGTGTTCCGCGCACCGGTGCAGGTCAACGGCCAGGACGCCGGCACGATCCAGATCGTGATGCTCGACGAGGTCGTGCCGCCGCTCCGCGACCCGGGCAAGGGTCGCCGGCGGATCTCGTACATCGTCGGCGCCGGTGGCGTCGTGTTGTGGGGGGTCACGATCGCGTACGGGCTCAACGTGCGTGGCAAGTACGAGGACGGCAAGTCGCCGTACGACGGCCCCGATGGCTTCACCAAGGCGCGCGACGATCTCCGCTACATCGGCACGGGGCTATTCGCCGCCGGCACCGTCGCGGTCGGCGTCGCGATCGTGCTCTACGTCACGGCCCCCAAGCCCTACCGCGAGCGCATGGAAGAAGGCGCGTTCGTGCCGACCGTCAGCCACGATCAGCTCGGCTTCGCGTACGGCCGCGCGTTCTAACTACTGCCGCAGGTGCTTCGCGATTCGCATCGCGATCTCGAGCGCCTGTTCGTAGTTGAGCCGCGGATCGACGCGGCTCTTGTAGGCGCGATCGAGATCGATCTCGGCCAGCCCGCGCGCGCCACCGATGCACTCGGTGACGTCCTCGCCGGTGAGCTCGATGTGGACACCGCCCTGGTACGTGCCGAGCCGCGCGTGGAGCTCGAAGCTCTGCTCGAGCTCGGCCATGATGTTGTCGAACCGCCGGGTCTTGATGCCGGTCGGCGTGGTCTCGGTGTTGCCGTGCATCGGATCGCAGACCCACAGCACGCTGCGGCCGGTCGCGCGCACGGCCTCGACGAGCGGCGCCAGCTTCGACGCGACGTTGCCCGCGCCCATCCGGTGGATCAGCGTGATCTTGCCGGGGATGCGCTGCGGATCGAGGGCGTCCAGCAGCCCGGTCAGCCACTCGGTCGTCATCGCCGGCCCGATCTTGATGCCGAGCGGGTTCTCGATGCCGCGGTGGAACTCGACGTGCGCGCCGTCGAGCTGCGCGGTCCGCATGCCGATCCACGGGAAGTGCGTCGACAGGTTGTACCAGCCGGC
>JBKJUF010000263.1:0-9844 GCA_046590445.1 Kofleriaceae bacterium | reverse complement strand
TCTTCGACCGCGACATGAAGGGCATGGAGTTGCAGGTTGGTCCGTTAACGAGCCAGCGATGGTCGTTCTTTGAAGACTGGACGGTATCTGCGCTCGCGGAGCAAATGGCATTTTTGCCAGAGCTATTTCCCATCTGCTCGTTGCGAATCAAGCCGTTTTCTTGGATCGAAGAGAAGACGCTTTATCGGCCGCCATCGGAGCCTCAAACCTTGAGCGATGCCGAGGCCCTCGTGCTCGAGATCGCGCGCGATACGTACACGATCGAACAGATCGTTGCTCGCGCGATCGAGATCGGCGGCGGGATGATCGAGTCACGGGAACACGGTTTCACGGTCGTTCGAAAGCTCGTGAAAGCGGGCTTCGCGATCAGCCAGATCGAGCTGCCCGCCGAGGTTGGCCTCAAGGAGCACCATCTGCGCGCCCTGCTGCTCGCTGCGCCCGAGGGGGACGCTCGCACCGAGGCGCTGTCGCATCTCGATCAACTGGAGCGTGATCTGCGCGGCATCCAGAGTGCTGCCGGTGATCCCGAGGCGCTCGATCGCGCGATCCAGGCGATGGAGGCGAGCTTCACGCAGATCACTGCTCGGGCGGTCAAGCGGGGCCATGGCAAGGTGTATGCCGGCCGTCAGATCTTCTTCGAAGACTGCCTGCGCGGCGGCAAGCTCACGATGGGGCGCGCCTTGCTCGACGAGATCGGGGAGCCGTTGAGCCAGATGTTGATCAGCGCTCGCTGGTACACGTTCGAGGTGGCACGCCGATACAGGGCGGCGTTCACGAAACGGTACCGCGAGCTGGTGCTCGAGCATGGCGAGACCAAGGTCCCGCTCGGCGCCTTCTTGGTCGGCACCGCAGATCTGTTTGCCCACCAGAATCGCGAGGTCGCACCGATCGTGGCCGAGGTTCAAGAAGAGCTTCGACATCGCTGGGACCAGATCATCGAGATCGACTGCAACGCCAAGCGCGTCGAGATTCGCAGCGAAGCGTGCCGCGAACGGGTCGCCGAACTCTTTCAAGCACCATGCCCCGGGTGGCCCACGGCGCGCTACCAAGCGCCCGATGTCCTGATCGCAGCTGCCAGTCCACGCGATGTTTCAGACGGTAACTTCCTCGCCGTGCTCGGTGAATTGCATGCCGGGGTCAATACCTTGCTCGCCCGCTGCGCCATCAAGATGCACCCGGAGCTGGAGGCTGTCGAACATGCCTGTGAAGAAGATGTGGTCTCGGTCTGCATCACACCCGTGCAGCCCACGGCTGATCGGACGTCGACCAACGTCTGGGCACCCAACGGCCTGCATGTCGAGCTTGCGACATCGCGATCCTGGAGATCTCGAGATCAGGTCTTTGCAGGCGGCGACCTCTACGTGATCGAAGCGGACGGCGACCTCGAGGTTCGCTCGCGTACTCGAGATGTCAATTTCGACATCATCCGGTTCATGGATCACTATCTGAGTGCGGAAGCGTCACCGCACTTTCGAGTATTTCGAGACGCCAGACACATGCCTCGGGTAACGCTCGATGATCTCGTGATCTCGCGCGAGCGATGGAGTCTCAACCGCCAAGAGTTCAGCATGTTGCTCGGCGATGAAGGCACGAGAGAAGAACGAATGTTCGCAGTCAACACCTGGGCCGGAGACCTGGGACTGCCGCGATTCATTTTTGCGGTCGTTCCCAACGAGCCCAAGCCGTTCTATGTCGACCTTGCCAGCCCGATCTACATCGAGATGTTCCTGAAGTTCGTGGCTCGATCGCAGTCATTGCAGCTCAGCGAGATGCTGCCGGCACACGGCGAGCACTGGTTTGAAGACGAGAACGGCGAGCGCTACGCCAGTGAGCTTCGAATTGCTGCGGTAGACCCTGTGCCTTGGTCTGCGCAGAAGTCTTCGGGCGGGTAGAGAAGGAACGAGTGGGTCGATCGACCGGCCTTCTCAGATAGCCTGGAGCGCCGTCACCAGCGACTCGAGCAGGATGGATTCCTCGTCGGGCGCGACCGTCCTCAAGTCGACGAGGATCTCGCCGGCGTAGACGCGCACCATCACGGCTGGCGACATCTCGCGCAGCCGCGCGTCGATCACCGCCACCTCGACATCGCCCGGCCGAATGGCCAGCAAGAACGTCGGCAGATCCACACCGGGAGCCGAGCCGGCGCCAACCTGCGAGCTACCCGGGATCACGCGCACGCCGATGCCTGCGAACTTCGGCGCGAGCCGTTCGGCGAATGCATCACTGCGCTGCTTGATCGTTGCGGCGTCGATCCTCAGCATGCGCAGGCTGGGCAACTGGGCGATCGGATCCTTCGAATCACGGTAGATCCGCAGCGTCGCCTCGAACGCCGCCAGCGTCAGCTTGTCGACGCGCAGGGCGCGCAGGAGCTGGTGCTTCTCGAGGCGTTTCACGATCTCCCGCTTGCCGGCGATGACGCCGATCTGCGGTCCACCGAGCAACTTGTCACCGCTGAAGGTGATGACATCCGCTCCCTCCTTCACCGCCTCCTGAACGGTCGGCTCGTGCGGCAGGCCGAGCTCGCGCAGCTGGACCAGGCATCCGGCGCCGAGGTCATTCATGATGCCCAGCCCATGCTTGGTCGCGACGGGAACCAGGTCATCCACCGGGACCGACGAGGTGAAGCCGACGACGCGGAAGTTGCTGGTGTGCACCTTGAGGAGGAGCGCCGTCTCGGCGGTGATCGCGCGCTCGTAGTCGGCGAGGTGCGTCCGGTTGGTGGTCCCGACCTCGACGAGCCGACAGCCGCTCTGCTTCATGATCTCGGGGATGCGGAACGAGCCTCCGATCTCGACGAGCTCCCCGCGTGAGACGATGACCTCCTTGCCACCTGCGAGCGCGGAGAGGCACAGGAGCACTGCCGCGGCGTTGTTGTTGACGACGATGGCGTCCTCGGCGCCGGTCAGCGCACAGACGAGCTCGCGCACGTGGTCATACCGATGGCCGCGCTCGCCCGTGCCGAGATCGAGCTCGAGGTTCGAGTAGTGTCCGGCGACGGCAACAACGTGATCGAGCGCAGCCTGCGCCAGCTGTGCGCGCCCGAGATTCGTGTGCAGGACGACGCCAGTCGCGTTCACGACGCGCCGCAGCGAGTACCCGCTGGCGCGCTCTGCTCGCGCCGCCACTTTTTGCGCCAGCGCCACGAACCACGCATCGCGGAGCGCGGCGTCGGTGACGATCGTGATGGTGCCTTCGCGCACCTCGTCGATCACCGCGCGGATCTCTTGCAAGACGACCCACCGCGGGTACTGGGTCAGGGCTTTCACGACCGCCTCGGTCACAAGCAGCTTGTCCGCCGACGGGATGTAGCGACGCAGTTCGTTGGGTAAGCTCATCGGTTCAATCCATCGCGCAAAAGCGCGTGCCAGTATCCACGACACGAGCCGGGACGATCCACTTTCGCCCGAGCAACTACGGCTGCACGATGCGGACCTGATAGCGCACCAGCACGTCGCCCGTCAACGTTGGGTCACGGCGCGATGCGGCTGAGCTTGAAGCCGCGCTTCTCGAGCATCTCGTTGACGCTGCGTTTGCCGACCAGGTGCATCGCGCCGACCGCGACGAAGCCGCCACCGGCTGCGTGAAGCTTCTCGATCGGCTCGATCCACGCGGCGTTGCGGCGGTAGAGGATGTCCTCCATCTGCTCCTCGTACTCGGCCGCGGTGAAGCCGTGGGCGAGCGCGTCCTTGCGCTGCTCCTCGTTGGTCGCGATGATCGCGTCGGCGTCGCCGGCGAGATAGACCTCGAGCATCTGCTTGGTCTGCGCGGCGCTCTTCTCGAGCGTGTCGAGCATCATCTTCAGCATCTTGAGGTTCATGTGCCGCTCGAGCACGGCGGCCTCGAGTGCCGCCTTCTCGAGGAAGACGATCTGCTTCTTCTGGTTCATCGCGCGGCCGAGCAGCACGCCGTCCATCGGCGCGGTCTTCGGCAGGTTCTGCAGCGCGATCAGCGACGCTGCGCCCATCGGCTTCATGCCGTTCATCGCCTTGGCCTGCGCCGGACCGATCGCGTCCTCCAGCTTCTTCCAGTAGGCGGGCCCGAGATCCTCCTGGAGCGTGCCGCTCTCGCGCATCATCAGCTTCATGAGACCCGGATCGCTGAGGTCGGTCTCCATGGCGAACGTCGGCGCGGCATCGAGCTTGTCCCACACGATCTTCGGGAGCCGAACCTCGGCGTCGACGCCCATGTGCATCGTGCCGAGCAGGTAGGTCGTCTTGCCGGCTTTCTCCGCGGACCACAAGAACGGCTTCTTGATGGGATCCTTCGGCGCCGGCGCCTGTTGCTGCGTCCACGGATCGGCGGCGGCAGTGCCCGAGCCGGCGCTGCCGGAGCCGGCGCTGCCCGGCGTGATCGTCGGCGTCGGAACGGATGGCTGCGGCGCCGGTGCGTCGGTGCCTTTGCAGGCCGTGCCGGCGAGCGAGACCATGATCACGAGAGCCCAGTGGTGCGACCAGCGCTTCATATAGAGCGTGCTTTAGCACGCCATTCGTAGCGGCGCCTACAGAACGGCGGCCACGCATCGGCGACGCTGTGGCGTGCGTCAGGGCGCTGTGCTGGGTGTGGTGATCGCGAGCTTGATCGCGAGCCTTGGCGCGCCTGCGACGGCAGGTGCCGACAGCGAGCTCTACGATCGGTTGTGGCCGCGCGTTCCCGAGGGTCGCCAGCTCAAGCTCTCCGAGCAGATCACCGATCACCTCGTCGAGCTCGGCAACACGCTCGGCACCCACATGGGCGCGCTCAGCGACGACGTGCTGCAGCTCCGCTTCGATGGGCGCCGCCGCCGCGCCCATGTCCGGCTCGGCGCAGGTGACGCGCAGTACCTGACGTTCCGGCTCGCGAGCGACATCCAGTTCATCGAAGGTCGCGCAACGATCAACACGCGGATCGATCTCGCGATCGCCGGCCACGCGATGCGGCTCGAGCTCCCCGAGATGGAGATGGTCCCCGCGTCGTATCGCGGCGAGCGCGGCGTCGAGGTCCGGTTGCCGCTGTTCCGCCGCAGCTTCTAGAAAAAAATCGCCGCGTCCGTTTCCGAACGCAGCGCGATCGACGAGTAATCTCGAGCGAGCGCGGTTAGCGCCAGCCGCCCGGGATGAACACCCAGAGGTTGCCGCGGAGCTCCCACTTCGCGTCGAACCAGGTCGCGCGCGCACGCTCGCGCTCCCAGTGACCGGGGATCCATTCGTACTGACCGCCACGGAGCTCGTAGTGACCACGCGCCCACACGAAGCCGGCGCGACGCTCGAAGCGCTCCTCGCGCGGCGGCGGCGGTGCCGTCGTCGGAGCCGGAGGTGGTGGCGGCGGTGTGGGCTGGACCCATTGCGGTGGCGGCGGTGCGCTCACCGTCTGCCACGATCCCGCGACGTACTCCCAGCGATCGCCGCGCCGCTCCCAGCGGCTATCGAGCCAGCGGTGGTTCGCACGCTCGCGCTCCCAATGACCGGCAACCCACTCGTAGCGCCCGTTGCGCCACTCGTAGTTGCCGGTGATCCAGATGAAGCCGGCGCGCGGGGCCTGGCGCTCCTCGCGGTGCGGTGCCGGAGGGGCCTCGGTCGGATACTGCGCAACCGGCGCCGGCATCGGCTGCGGGGGCGGCATCGGCTGCGGGGGCGGCATCGGCTGCGGGGCCGTCGCTGTCTGCCACGATCCCGCGAACCACTCCCAGCGATCGCCGCGGCGTTCCCAGCGGCCTTCGATCCAGCGCTGGTTCGCGCGCTCGCGCTCCCAGTGACCCGCGACCCACTCGTAGCGCCCGTTGCGCCACTCGTAGTTGCCGGTGACCCAGATGAAGCCTGCACGCGCGGCCTGACGCTCCTCGCGCGGCGTTGGCGGCGCCTCGGTTGGATACTGCGCGACCGGCGCGGGATTATCCCACGCGCCGTCGATGCGAACCCACGCGCCGCCCTGGAGCTCCCAGCGCGCCGGACGCCACTGCATGCCGACGCGCTCGCGCTCGTAGCGACCACTCGTCCAGACGTACTGGCCGTTCTGCCAGTCCCAGTGACCAGGGACCCACGTGAAACCACGGCGGGCCGCGACGCGCTCCTCGCGTGGCGTCGGCGGGGCCTGCGTCGGACGATCGTCGATCCAGTCACCGTCGACGCGGACGTAGACGCCGCTGCGGTTCTCCCAGTTGTGGGTACGCCAGCGCTTGCCGCGGCGCTCGCGCTCCCAGCGACCAGACGTCCACTGCCAGCCGCCGTTCGTCCAGTCGTAGTGACCGCTGACCCAGACAAAGCCTCGGCGCCCACGGCCGACCCGCTCCGCACGCGGCGGCGGCGGCGCGTCCCGTGGCGGACCAGCATCGACACGACCGCCGCGCCCGTGGCGGTGATCGCGGACGCGCGGATCCGCGGCGGCGGGCGACACCGCGCCAACCAGCGTTGCAGTCGCGAGCCCCACGGGGAGCAGCCATCGATAGATCTTCGAGCGCATCATTCCTCCACGAGGCCGAACGGGGAGCCTCAAAAAAACCGGACGTGGGACGCATCGTACCGTGGATTATTCAGTCGGCTTCGTACCGGGGCACGCTGAAGATCCGATGCGCCCACAGCATGTTACGAAGTGTCGAGCGCGTGGAAGCTTCGAGGACATCCCCCGTTGCCATGGTGGCCGCGGCGCTCGCGATCGGCGCGTGCGGTGAGTCGCCATCGCGCGAACGCGACCGGCCGAGCACGCGTCTCGAGCTGTCGATCGAGCTGTCGATCGAGCGCGAGATCGGGACACGGATCGGCGCGGCGATCCGCGCGCGCTGCAAGGCATTGCCACCCGGCTGCGTCGCGCTGTTGCCCGACGGCACGCGCCTCCCGATCGCGCTGCGGCTCGTCGACGGCGAGCTCGCGTGGGCTGTCGATGGCCTCGTCGTGGTCGTCGACGCGCTCGAAGCATACCTGCGCGACACCGTCGCCGAGCTCGGAGCACCGCAGGGGGTGCGCTGCGGCGCGCGGGTCCATCGTCTCGCGGCGGGCGCGCGGGTCGAGTGCGCGTTGCAGCTCGGCGGCCGCGCCTTCATCGTGGTGCACGGGGACGGCTCGACGAGCGTCGAGATCGATCTCGATCCGGTCGCCGGCGCCGCGCGCTCGGAATCCACGTCGATCGTACGCGATCGCGAGCTCGTCGAGATGTCGCTGAAGCTCGAGCACGCCGAGGAGGCAGCGGACGATTGATGCGATACAGTGCGCGCGTGAACCTTCCGAGAGCGATGTTTACGGCCGCGATCGCCGGCTTCGGCGTCATCCTCGGCTGCTCGCAGCCGCCGGCGAAGCGCGATCAGGTAAGCCCGCGTCCACCGCCGAAGGCGCAGCCCGGCGCGGTGACGATCTCGATCATCGGTACGAACGATCTGCACGGCGCCCTCGAGCGGCTGCCGCTGTTCGCGGGCTACATCGGGAATTTGCGCGCGACCCGCGAGCGGGACGGCGGTGGGGTCGTGCTCGTCGACGCCGGCGACATGTTCCAGGGCACGCTCGAGTCGAACATCTCCGAGGGCGCCGACGTCATCCGCGCCTATAACCAGATCGGCTACAGCGCGGCCGCGCTCGGCAACCACGAGTTCGACTTCGGCCCGGTCGGCCCGGCGGTCACCGTCAGCTCGATCGAGGAGGACGCGCGCGGTGCGCTCAAGGCGCGTGCGGCCGAGGCAAAGTTCCCGCTGCTCAGCGCGAACATCCTCGACAAGCAGAGCGGCGGTCGCATCAAGTGGCCGAACATGCCGGCGTCGACGCTGGTCGAGGTTGCCGGCGTCAAGCTCGGCATCATCGGCGCGAGCACCGAGGCCACGCCGTTCACGACGATGCCTGCGAACTTCCTGGGCCTCGCGATGGCGCCTCCGGCGGGTGCGGTCGCCGACGAGGCGAAGCGCCTGCGCGAGCAGGGTGCCCAGGTGATCATCGTGACCGCGCACATCGGTAGCAAGTGCGCGAACCTCGACAAGCCGACCGACATCTCCTCGTGCGACACCAGCGAGGAGCTGTTCACCATGATCTCGGATCTGCCGAAGGGCGCGATCGACGTCATCGTCGCCGGCCACACGCACGCCGCGATCGCGCACCGGATCGCCGACATCGCGGTGATCGAGTCGTACTCCTCGGGCCGCGCGTTCGGCCGCGTCGACCTGCGGATCGCGCCGGACGGCCATGTCACCTCGGTCAAGATCCACAAGCCACAGCTGCTGTGCCAGGGCGACGAGGGCTCGGCGCCGATCCCGGCGGCCGAGTGCAAGGCTTCCGACTACGAGGGCAAGCCCGTCGCGATCGACAACGCGGTCAAGACGATCGTCGACACCGCGATCGCGAAGGCCGCGGTTCGTCGCAACGAGAAGCTCGGCGTCACGCTGTCGGCGCCGGTCACCAAGTCCTACGCGAACGAGAGCGCCGAGGGGAACTGGTTCACCGACCTCATGCTGCTCGCGCACCCCGGCGCGCACGTCGCGGTCACGAACGGCGGCGGCCTCCGCGCGGACATCCCGGCAGGACCGCTGACCTACGGCGCGCTGTTCGAGGCCATCCCGTTCGACAACCGGTTCGCCGTCGTCGACGTCAAGGGTGCGCATCTCCGCAAGCTCGTCAGCAGCAATCTCCAGCGCGGCGGCGCGATCCTGTCGTGGGGCGGGCTCGCAGCCAGGGCGCGCTGCAAGGACGGCAAGCTCGACCTGCAGCTCACCGTCGGTGACAAGCCACTCGTCGAGACCCAGTCGTACAAGCTCGTGACGAGCGACTTCCTCGCGTCGGGCGGCGATGGCCTGATCGGCCGCCTCAAGCTGCCCGACGGCTCGACCAAGGTGACCGACGTGATCATTCGCGACGCGATGGCCGACGTGCTGCGCAAGCAGAAGGGCACGATCCATCCCGCGACGTTCTACATGCCGGCGCGGCGGCGCATGGACTACGAGGGCGAGCGCCCGGTGTCGTGCGGCACCAAGTCGACGACCCCCTCGAGCCGGGAGCCCGACGAATGAGCTGGTCACCGACGTCGTGGCAGCAGCGTCCTGCCAAGCAGCAAGCCGGCTACGGCGATCCCGCGGCGCTCGCGAGCGTCGTCGACGAGATCGGCCTGTTGCCGCCGCTCGTCACGTCATGGGAGGTCGAGAAGCTGCGGAGCCAGCTCGCGAAGGCGGCGCGCGGCGAGGCGTTTCTGCTCCAGGGCGGCGATTGCGCCGAGAGCTTCGAGGACTGCCGCGCCGAGCCGATCGCCGCGAAGCTGAAGATCCTCCTGCAGATGAGCCTCGTGCTCGTCCACGGCACGCGCAAGCAGGTGATCCGCGTCGGCCGGATCGCGGGCCAGTACGCGAAGCCGCGCTCGACGGACACCGAGACCCGCGGCGAGACCACGCTCGCGGCGTATCGCGGGGACCTGATCAACCGCGGCGCGTTCACGGCCGCCGATCGCGAGCCCGATCCGACGCTGATGCTCCGCGCCTACGAGCGTGCGGCGCTGACGCTGAACTTCATCCGCGCGCTCGTCGACGGCGGCTTCGCCGATCTCCACCACCCCGAGTACTGGGACGTCTCGTTCGCGAAGGGCACACCGAACGCCGCGCAGTACCAGCGCATCGTCGACGGGATCCGCGAGTCCCTCGACTTCGTGTCGGCGATCGCGGGCGTCGAGAGCGAGGTGCTCCGCCGCGTCGAGATCTACACGAGCCACGAGGCGCTCGCGCTGCCGTACGAGCAGGCGCAGACCCGCCAGGTCCCGCGTCGCGCCGGCTGGTACAACCTGTCGACGCACTTCCCGTGGATCGGGATGCGCACCGCGCAGCTCGAGGGCGCGCACGTCGAGTTCCATCGCGGGATCAACAACCCGCTCGGGATCAAGATCGGTCCCGCGATGAGCACCGAGTGGCTGG
>JBKJUF010000236.1:0-11532 GCA_046590445.1 Kofleriaceae bacterium | reverse complement strand
TCCTGCAGCTCACCATCGAGGCGAGCTTCGCCCTCGGCGGCACCTCGAAGGACGACCGCAGCGGCACCAGCGACGTCTGCATGCCGCAATCGACGACGACCAGCTGCGACGCCGCTGACACCGCCGCTGCCCAGCGCACGCTGTCGATCTCGGCCGGCGTCGACTTCTGAGTTGGGGTTGGAGCTTCAGCGCTGTCGCGATTGCCCGTTGTGGACGCGTTTCGACGCGACGCTCGCGGCACGCGGCCGCCGACGCAGCCGTAACCCCTCCCCCCGCGAATCGCAAGGATCCTTGTAAGTTCACGGGGGATCCTCGGATCACGCGCAACCGCAGCGCCGACCGGCCGACACCGGCCGCCGATGATCAAGCCGGACACCGCCCCGCCTCAGCATCACTCGTCAGCGGCGGTAGCCGCTCCCCACGCCAGCGACCGCGAGCTCGCACGTACCGCCGGTCCCGGGCGGCGGAGCCTCGTCGAGAGCACCTGGGGCGGTGCAGGATCCACGAACGACCTCGGCCACGATCCGCTTCGCAATGCCCAGCAGATCGTGTCCGCACTGCGGACCTCGGAGCTACCGCGGTTCGAGGCAGCGCTCGCGCTCACCGACGTCGATCCCATCTCGCAACAGCTGGAAGTGATGCGCGCCGCGCAGCGCGTGCAGTATGCCCTGGCCGAGGCCCGCCATCAGCTGATGGCCGCCGAGACCGCCGGATCGAGCACAGCACCCGCGAACGTCCTGGCCACCACGCCGGCGCTGCGCTCCGAGCTCGAATCGCTGCGCACGACCGCGATCGAGCACGGCGTATTCCGGAGCGTCCGCGAGCTCGTGCCAGGACCTGCAAATGCCGCCTCGTCCGTGGTGGCCTCCACGGCGGCCTCGACGATGTCAAACAAGACGCACCTCGATCGAGCGAGCGGTGGCTCGTCTTCTGCCCAGGCCGCGGAGCGACCAGTGACCGCATCGGCGCCGACCGTGGTGGCCGAGGCCAGCCTTCCGCCGCTCGGTGACGGCAAGCATGCGATCCGCAGAGTGTTCGAGGTCCCGCTCGCGGACACGAAGCTCGGAAGGCTGACGTTCCAGGCGCGCTGGGAGATCTCGGGTACGCGAGCGGGCCAGACGAACACGAAGGCCGGCCCGGTCAAGGTCAAGCTCGGCGCCAGCGAGTCGATCTTCGCGTCGAAGGTAACTGCCGAAGCCAGGACGGCCTCGCACAAGTTTGGTAGCTCGCTCGCCAAGCTCGAAGTTGACTTCCTCGAGAAGCAGAGCCTCACCCTCGCGGGTGTGCCGATCGCGCTCAAGATCGAGACCAAGTTTCTCGATGCGGGGCTCTCCATCGACAAGGTCCAGCTCGATGCCATGAAGGTCACCGCGATCGGCGAGGGCGACTTCTCGGCCTTCGTGCCGTCGGCGCTCAAGTCGACGATGCAGCTCCGGATCGAGCTCGCAGTACCGGCCGAGCTGGCGCAACACCTGTTCCAGCTCGCGCAGGCGAGCAAGCATCTCGAGCGCGCCGCGAAGATCGAACAGCGATTCGGAGTAGCCAAGCGGCGGCTCGCCAACCGCAAGAAGCTTGCCGGCAAGCTCGCGAAGCAGACCCGCATGCTGAGCACCATCGAGCGCCGTCGACTACTTGTGCTCCAGCGCGAGATCGAGGAGCTCGAGGGCAAGGTGGGTAAGATCGGCAAGCTTCGCGAGGTCGCGATCAAGGCGCGCGGTAAGGCCATCCAGGTCGTGCAAGCCACCAGCAAGAAGCTCGGCAAGACGGCGCTCGGGCGCGTGATCTCGACCGCCGCAGGAAAGGCCCTCGGCCTCGCGCTCAAGCGCTTCCTCCCGATCTACAACTCGATCCAGCTCGCCGCGGATCTCTACGCCGTCGGCTCGTTCCTCGTGAACGCCGACTGGTCCAAGCTCGGAGATGGCCGCGCCGGCTTTGGATCCGGGGACAAGGACAGCGACGGCGACGACGGCGACGGCGATGCCGGCGACGGTGGAGACGGTGCCGGCACCGGCATCGGAGACGACGGCGATGCAAACGGCGGCGATGCCGGCGGCGACGTTCGTTCGATCGAGATCGCGGACCTCGCCGAGCCCGCGCCTGTCGAGCTCACGCCGGTGGCCGAGCGCGTCGCCGGATCCGTCGGCCAGACCGGCGCAGGCGTCCAGGCTCTCGACGCCGACGCGAAGGAGATCATCAATCGCGTCGTCCCGGCGGACCTCACGCCCGCCGAGATCGAGGACATCGCGAAGCGCATGGCCGAACGCCGCGCGGGCTCCGCGTCACGCCCGCTCGCCGAGGCGGTGATCGACGCGATCCAGTACGTTCGTCCCGATGGCAAACCGCGCCCTCGACCGGCGGCCACGCCCCTCGAGCCGGCTGTGGCTCCCCAAAGCCCGGCTCCGGTGGCCACGTCCCGCCCGCTTTCCGAGCCGCCGCGCATGCGCTCGCCTGCGACGGCCACGCGCAGCGAGCCAGCCTCGACGACCAGTAGCCGCATTGTCGATGTGCGCGGCTACTTGCGCGATCACGCCACCATCGATCACGCGGGTAAGGTCACGGTTCCGATGAAATTCAACATTTCGGGCGTGGAGTTCCACGTCACCGCGATCCAACAAGCGCGATCAGTAGCGATGGAGGACTACATGAACGTCCATGCCACGCTGTCGGTATTGGCAGGCCCGCCACGCCAGATGCTCACCACCAGCGGGGTTCGGCTGACTGGCAAAGCGATGGAGATCTCCGAGCTCATCGAGGTCCCGCTGCCGGCGAGGGCAAACCGAGCTACCGAGCGACCGCGCTGACCCTTGCGAAGCGAGACCCAGCCGAGCGCGAATCAGCGCGCGCATTCCTTCGGCCTGCTATCGCAAGCGAGCGCAACGCACGCCGTCGTAGCCTGATTCCGAGAACACGGGCTGTCGTTCGATCGTGCCCGGATATCTGCGACCCAGTCGCGCGAAGACGGTGTTCCCTGCGGGCTCACCGTACCCGGCGACCGCAGCCAGCGGGCGGCACGGACAAGTCCGGCCGGTGCCCGGATGGCACGTCTGATCAGGATGGTCGCACGCGAAAAGGGTTTCGGTTTGATTCGCGATCGAATCGTGGAGCCCCCACGGCGACGTGCCGTCGCCGCGTTCTTTCATTCCATCGAACCGTCCGATCGGGCGGCGCCGTTCTTCGTCGAGGCACTTCGCGCTCTCGATGGGCGTGCACCACCCGCGCCGCTCGTTCCAGGCGTTACCCCACGGATATGCCAGGTCGAGCCCGGTCTTCGGATCATGCCGCGCCGCGTATTCCCACTGTGCGCTGCTCGGCACGGACTTACCGACCCAGGCGCAGTACCGCATGGCGCCCTCCCACGTGAATCCGTTCACCGCGTTGAGCTCGTGGCCGCGCGGTACGACGAAGCGGCCGTCGCGCTCCTGGATGTCGTCCGGAAATCCAAGGTCGATGCAGGGCGTCTGATTCCCATACTTGGGAAGGTCCAGTCCAGGGCACACGTTACCGTGCGCGTTCAAAAACAGCGCGGCCTGCTGCTTGGTCACCTCGAACTGGTCGATGTCGAAGTCACTGACCGTCGTCGCGACCGGCACCGGGTTCGGGGAGAACGCGGGGTGCAGCTCCTCGGCGATCGGGCCGCCCATCAAGAACGTTCCGCCCGTTACGCGACACATCGGGTTCGGATCGCGGCTCGGTCGCGGCGCGTAGCTCGTGCGGCAGTCGCCCTGGCGGTACCTACGAATCGTCGGCGGTGGAGCGCGGTACGGCGGCTCGAGCGCGTCGAGCCGGGCGATCAGGTCGGGCTCGAGCGGGACCTCTGGCGGGACGCTCGCGTCGATCAGGTCGCCCGCCCAGCGCTTCGCGACGGGTGGCGGCGGTGGTTGCGGAGGCGGCTCGTCGGAGCGCGAGCCGCATGCGCCGAGCGCGAGGGACAGCAGGAATCCTGACTTCATGGCGAAGCGTGTCGACCGCGCCGCTGCCGGGTTGCGTGGCGCGAACCTGCTTTCGGGGCCCGCCCTTGGTCAGTTGACGGTGACGATGCCTGTCATCGTGCTGTGCGGCCCGCAGCGCCAGTGGAATGGGCCAGCGACGGTGAACCTGAGGCAGGCGACCTCGCCGAGCGCGCCGCTGCGGAAGCCCGGGTCAGTCGGTCCCGTCGTGCTCGGGACCACATTGTGAAGGTTCGCTTCGGGTGCGAACTTGATGACCTGGTTCGCGTTGATCGTCACCGTGTTCGGCGTGAACGTGAAGTTACTCGTCGTCACCGTCTGCGCGATCGTCGCCGTCGTGCAGTCGACGCGCTGCACGGCAGTCGGTGCGTCAACCGGAGCATCGATCAGCGGTGGCGCGTCGACGGCGGCGTCCCTGCGCAGGCCATCGATCGTCGACGCGTCGATCGGCTTCGTGTCGTCGCTGCCGCAGCCGATCGCCAGCAACAGCGGGAGCATGACCACGGCGCGCATCAGTTGACCGTGACCGAGCCGTTCATGTTCGCGTGCGGCTGACAGCGATAGTTGAACTGCCCCGCCGTGGTGAACTGGAGGCATCGCACCTCGCCCACCGCCCCCGACCGAAGTCCCGGGTCCGTCGACATGGTCGGGTGCGGGATCACGTTGTGGATCGACTCCGGCATGAATCGCACCACGTCGTTCGTGTTGATGGTGATCGATGCCGGCGTGAACGCGAAGTTCGTGGTGGTCACGGTCTGCGCGATCGTTGCCCCGGTGCAATCCACCATTCGGACGGCATTCGCTGCGTCGGCCGTGGGGGCGGCATCCACCTGCTGGTTACTATCGTCACCGCCACACGCGGCGAGCGCCGCAACCATGATGACCACAATTCGGATGAAGCTCACGGGGCGATTTTCACCACGCCTCGTCGGGAAGTGCTACTGGGCATCCAACGTTTCGGTCGTCAGCTGGACGCTCACGACCGGATTCCCCGAGGTTCCGTAGGCCCCGTCACGGGTGGCAATGCGCATACGGCCAGCAGCTCCCCCACCGCCGCCGTACACCACCGGGCAAATCGACTGGCAGCTATCGACCCCGACGATGCATCCGTTGCCAGGTGGGCGTGACGGCGTTCCACCGCTGCCTCCGAAGTAATTGGCACAGACCGGACCGGGCGCCTGTGCGCTGTCTGCTCGACCATCCGGCCCGCTCATCCCGCAGCCGCCGCCCGCACCGCCATTAGCCACAACTCCCGCGCCTGGACCCACCATCGTGAGCTCGGGCGCTTCGACGACGACCAACCCGCCCGCGCCGCCGCCCGCAGTAGACTGCCCGCCGCCGCCCCCGACATCGATCAGGCCGTCAGCTTCGAGCGCTACCTTGGTGGCGGAGACGAGTTGCACGGATCCGCCGCCACCTCCGCCTTCCGCGACCAGAAGTAAGCCATTGCTGGTGAGCTGGTCGCCACCTGAACAGCCGCCGGCGAGCGGACTGAACGTCGTGAGCGCGCCGCCCGCGTTGGTGACGGACGATGCACCACCGCGGCCACCCAGCTGAGCATTACCAGCACCGCCGGCGCCGGTCGAACACGCCGACGTACACGAACAGGCATATTGCTTCGCATCACCGCCGTTGCACGCTGCCGAGAATTGAGCGCCCGGCCCACGTGTAGACGCGAATGCACGCGCCGACAACCGCCCCCGGATCGTGATCGGTCCGTCGGCGACCAGCGCGAGCGGCTTGCTTCCAGTGACAGTCAGGTCTGCAGTCGAGAACGACTTCGCGACGAGCACTACGATGGAGCTGGCTCCGACTTGCGTCACCGTGAGAACACGAACCGGAAGGCTGGTCCCGTTGGCATCCTGGACCGCAGCAAGGTCGGTGTTGATGCGTGTCCCGGATGGGAATACGACGTCTGGCTCCGACGCGGCTTGTGTTAGCGCAGGCCCCAGGCCATTGGATGGCTCGAAGGTCTTGCACCGCGATGCCCCCGCCGCGCAACCCAAACTACAAGCGACGACCGTCGTTCCGGCTCCATCGGAACGGCACGTCGTCAACTGGTCACCGGCACAGCTGAGGACCTCGCCCGGGGTACAAAACGGCTGACATCCGGCAGTTGAAGCGCATCCAGCCTGGCACTCCAGTCGATCGTAGCTGGTGCCGGCGGCATTACAGACGAGGGCGGTGTCTCCTCGGCAGACAGCGAACGTGTCCGGCACGCATTCGACGGCGATGCACCGACCCGGCGTTCCGCCGATCACGCCATCGATGTCACAGAACGGCGCTTCTGGGTCGATGCACTGGTCGTCGTGGCAAATCGCCGCGTTCGGCCTGGTACAGGCAAACAGCCCCTGCAGCCCGAGCACGACGAAGCAGACCCGCAAATAGCTCTTCATCTTCATGCCCTCACTTTCGACCAGCGCCGGATCCAGTTGCCGAAAACGATCGCCTTCGACGAGTTGCCTGATCCGACTTCCGTTCGCTGCATGGTTTACGCTGGGATCAGTTCACCGTGATCGACCCACGAAAGCTGTGCGTCGTGCACTGGAACGAGAACGTCCCGGTCTTCGTGAACCTGAAGCACAGCTCCCTGCCATATCCGACTTTCAGATTCTGATCGCTCGTCGCGTCCCTCGGCGCGACGTTGTGGTCCGGACTCATCGAGAATTTCACGACCTGACCCTGCGTGATCGTCGACATTTCCGGCGAGTACCTGTCGACGCCATTGGATGTCGTCACGGTGGCCGCCGACGTCGAAGTGCACGTGATCTCGACCGCGCCACCGGAGGAAGCATCGACACTGCCGTCGGCGTTGACGTTGACACCACCATCGTCTGCGCCGCACGCGACGAGTGCCAGCGCGAACGCAAAGCTCATGATGAACGATTCACGGCCAGACATCGGTCCACCTCGAAGTTGGCGGCCACGATACATCGATCGCGTCCGGTTGGTCAGTCGAGCTGCGTGGGTTTGGTCACAGGACCGGTCGATCCTGCAGAAGGCGCATCTCCCCGCGGCTTCGCATCGACCTTCGCTTCGGACTTCGTGTCGGTCTTCGATCCCGGCGTCGCGGGCTTGGCGACAGGCCTGTCGTCGGGCTTGGCAGCGGTCTGCTTCGGTGCCGCGCGCGCCTGCTCCTCGCGCGTCGCTGCGACGTCATCATCGTCGGACTCCGCATCGTCGGACTCCGGACTGTCCGCGCTCGCGGCGCGCTCGGCGCGGGTGCCGGACAGCTTTCCGCGCCGTGACTTCGGGGTCTTCTTCCACTGTTCCTCGGCGCGGTCGGAGCGCGTCGGATCCGAGACCTCGTAGACGATGATCTTGTCGCCCTTCGCGAGGACGGTGTCGTAGGAGATCCGGTTGATCCGCGCGAGGTCGTGCGAGCCCATGCCGAACTTCTTCGCGACGTCCGCGAGCTTCTCCTTCGCGGTCGCGACGTACTCGGTGCGCACCCGGCCGATGCGGGCCTCCGCGAGATCGAGGTGCTCGGGCGAGCCGCGCGTGACGACGACGAGCTGGGACTCATCGAGGAGCGCGACCTTGCGCCGCTCGGCGTCGAAGTCATCGGCGACCCACGCGACGAGCACCATCCTGGGATGCAGGTTCGCGACCGGCTCGAGCCCGTTCCACTTCGCGAGCTCGGCGGTCGACAGCTCGAATGCCTTGCTGACGGTCTGCAGCGTGTCGCCGGTGACCACGCGGTAGAACACGCGGTGCTTGCCCGCGATCACCGCATGCTTGTCGAGCACCGGCACGATCAGCGCATCGCCCTCCTTCTGGTCGACGCCGGACGTGTGCAGCTTCGCCTTGGCCTTCGCGCGGTTCTTCGCGCGCTGGTCCGCGCTGATCCGCGGGACGACCAGCACGGTGCCGCCCTCGATCTCGGACTCGTGGGCGATGTTGTTGAGCTTCTTCAGGGCGAACGTCGAGAGCCCGTAGCTCGTCGCGACGTCCTCGAAGCGCTCGCCGTGCGCGACGACGTATGCGTCGTAACCGTCCCAGTCCGATTGCAGCTCCGCGATCCGCCGCGCGCTCTCGGCTCGCTTGCCGGCAGGAACCCGCACGAGGTAGCCGGCCTCGCCAGGCGGCGTGCGGTTGCGGCGGAGGTGCGGGTTGAGGCGCTTGATGTCGGCCTCGGCCACGCCGGCAGCGCGTGCGATCAGCGCGAGCGACATCGACGTCGGGACCGCGACATCATCCCAGGCCTCGGGCTGGGCGACCTTGAGCTTGTCGAAACCGAACGCGGCGCGGTTGCGGCCGACGATCGCGGTCGCGATCACCTTCGGCGTGTACCAGCACGTCTCCCATGGGACCGCGTTCTCGTACTCGCAGAGCTGGTAGTAGTCATTCGTGTTGTAGCGCGCGATCGAGCGCAGCATCGCGCCATAGCCGACGTTGAAGGACGCGAGCGCGATGTGCCAGTCGCCGAAGCGCTGGTAGAGATCCCTGAAGTAATCCATCTGCGCGATCGTCGAGCGGTATGGATCCTTGCGCTCGTCGACCCAGCGATCACGGCGCAGGCCGTAGATCTTCGCGGCCTCGGGCATCCACTGCCACAGCCCGAGCGCGCCCGCGCGCGACAGCGTCTGCGGGTCGTACGACGACTCGATCATCGCGACGTAGAGCAGATCCTCGGGCAGCTTCGCCTTGCGGAGGTGCGAGACGATCAGATCGCGATAGCGGCCCTGCGCGACGAGCCAGCCCGACATGATCGAGCGGCCGCGCGGGTCATCGCGGTAGAACACGAGGTAGTCCGCGAGGCGCTGCGTCCACTTGACGGGGAGGTCGGGGAGCTCGAGCGCGTCGAGCCACGGCGCGTCCGGTCGTAGCTCGCTCGGCTGCTTCGCGATCCGCGGGAGGTTCGCCTCGAGCCGGCTCGCGATGACACGCTCGTCGAGCCAGGGATCGCGGCCCGGCGGCGGTAGCTTCTCGATCTCGAACTCGCGGAGGATGTCCTGCGCACGTCCGCAGTCGTCGACGGCACAACCGCGGATGTTGCGGCGGCCATCGAGCTCCTGATCGAGCTGCGGTGGGGGCGCGTGCAGTGGTGGCGCGGCTTGGACCCCGGCGTGCACCGCGTCCGGCTCTGCGCGAGCACTGGCGTTCAAGAGCGCCACGCAGGATGCGGCGAGGGCTGCGGCGACGCGTCGCATGGGCCGAACATAGGCGCGTCGACGAGCAGGACCAACTTTTGGAGCCCGTTTTCAGCCTGCGTCCAAACAGTGCTAGGCTGCGAGCCAGTCACCCCAGGAGTCCCGCCATGCCCGGAATGGGCGAGCTAGTCATCATCCTCCTCATCGTCCTCGTCGTGTTCGGTGCAAACAAGCTGCCCGGCATCGGTGACGCGCTGGGGCGGAGCATCAAGAACTTCAAGCGGTCCTCCAAGGTAGAAGGCGACGACAAGGACGACGAGATCGAGACCAAGGAAGCCAAGCAGCTTCCGGTCGCGCAGCAGAAGCAGATCGAGAAGGCGAGCAGCGCCTCCGACGACGCCGAGTGGGAAGAAGTCGTCGTCCGCCGTCGCAAGAAGTCCGCGGACTCCTAAGGCGATCTGGGCGAGATCAGGCTTCCATCAGGCCTGAGGCCGCCGCAGCGACGTCGCGCGGATCTCGGCCGCGTGCATGCGTAATGGCTCGGGTAGCGCGGGATCCTCGGCGAGCTCCGCGAGCTCGCTGATCCGCAACGTGGTGACGATCCGGATCGCATCCGCGAGCGGCATCGACGGGTTCTGGGCCAGCGCGCGCTTCACCGCGTGACGCACCGACCACCGCGGATGCGCAGCGACCCGCAGCAGCGTCGCCGGGACGGCCGGCCGCCGCGACGACAGCTTGAGGACGTCGGACTCGGTGACGTGCGGGTTGTCGAGGAGAATCGCGACGACCGCGGGATGCGGATCGGCGAGCAGCAGCAGGATCTGCTGGCGATCATGGGTGCGCGCCAGCGCCTTGCGTTCGCCGAGCGTCAGCGGCTTTCCGGAGGGCCGCAGCGGCCGTTCCGGGCCGAGCTGCTTGACCAGGGTCGCCGGCAACTCGACGGCCGGCGAGACCGCGATGAACAGCCGCGCGATCGCCGGGGCGCCGCGCGCGATCGCCGCCTCGTAGAGCCGCTTGCGGGTGTCGTACGAGAGTGACGCCTCGGCCGCCGCCTGGGTGATGCTCTGGACCGCGAGGGCTGCGTCCGCGTCGCCGACCGTGTGCGCGCGCGCGAGCAGGCTGGCGATCGCGTCGATCCAGGCCGTCGGGTCGCCCTCACCGAGCGATTCGACCACCGAGAGCACACGCATGCGGCCGTCCCGGATCGCCTTCAGGCGCGCGACGATGTGCTCGGGCCCCACGCGCTGGTTATAGCCCGCCCATTCGCGATGCACGCACGTTGAGGCGATGCCGCGGTGCGTGATACACTTGGAATCATTGAAGCGGCCCGTGCGGCCGGCAGCTCCCGCCCCTTGCGCGGGAAAGGAGACGCGATGCCGGAGACTCGGATCATCAAGCGCTACGCGAACCGCAAGCTCTACGACACCGAGCACAGCCGCTACGTCACGCTCGACCAGATCAGCGAGATGATCCGGAAGGGCGACGACGTGAAGATCGTCGACAACAAGACCAAGGAGGACCTGACCACGGTCACCCTGGCGCAGATCATCTTCGAGGAAGAGAAGAAGCAGCGCAGCTTCCTGCCGCTCGGCGCAATGCGCAACATCATCCAGAGCGGTGGCGAGTGGTTCGCGGAGGCGCAGCGCCGCGTCCAGAGCATCCTCCCCGGTAAGAAGAAGGACGAGGACGGCAACGACATCCCCGCCGAGGACGACCCGAGCGCGCCGATGGACGAGGCGATGGTGAAGAAGCGCAGCCTCGCGTCGCTGCGTGAATGGGTCGATCACTCGCGGACGCGGCTCGACGAGTGGCAGAAGCACGTCGACAGCAAGATCCGAAACACGATCGACGGCATCTCGCAGGCAGTCACGCCGTGGTCGTCGATCAACAAGGACGTCAAGACGCTCGCGGATCGGATCGCCGAGCTCGAGGGCAAGCTGCGCGAGATGGAAGCCCACGAAGGCACCGAGCCCGAGCGCTGATCGAGAGGCTTCGCGCCGGCGGCTACTGCAGGTCTTTCTTGTCGAGCGTGACGGTCTCGCCCGCCTTGATGACGACCGAGAACGTGTGCTTGTCGGTGCCGAGTACGAACGTGATCTTGTGCTTGCCAGGCGTCAGCGAGAGCTTGCTGATCGAGCCGGTGGGCGCAGCGCCGTCGACCAGGATCGTCGCGCCGGCGGGCGGCAGGATCTTCAGCGTGCCCTTGCTCGGCAGCGCCGCGACCTTGTCGATCGGGTTCTCCTCGACGGGCATCTTCTCCTTGGGAGGCGTCTTCTCCTTGGGAGGCGTCTTCTCCTTCGGCGGCAGCGTCGTCTTGTTCGCCAACTTGTCCGCCGCCGCCTTGTCCGCCGCCGCCTTGTCGCGCGCGGCCTTGTCCGCCACCGCCTTGTCGGCAGCGAGCTTGGTCGCAGCCGCCTTGTCGGTCGCCGCCTTGTCGGTCGCCGCCTTGTCGGTCGCCGCCTTGTCGGTCGCCGCCTTGTCGGTCGCCGCCT
>JBKJUF010000106.1:0-14046 GCA_046590445.1 Kofleriaceae bacterium | reverse complement strand
ACGATCGTCGCGATCAACAAGAACAAGGACGAGCCGATCTTCCAGGTCGCCGACTACGGCATCGTCGCGGACTGGGAGAAGGCAGTGCCCGAGCTGATCGCCGAGATCAAGAAGGTCAAGGCGAGCAGATAGTAACGCCGGGCGGTTACAGCGCCGCCCGTCAAGATCTACCGTCGCTTCCTTTCGGCGGTTCATAAGCGTGGAAGCGCATTTGGACTGGTACACGGGCGCTTCGACGTGGAAGCTCAGGCGCGCGTAGTCACTCTCCCAGTGGCCGCATTCGTCTCGGCCGAAGTGCGCCGAGCCCACCGGGTGCGAATCGGGCATACTGGGCTCATGCTGGCGCGTCCGCATTTGTCGATCGCGCCCAGTCGGAGGTCACGTGTGACGGAACCCGATCTCTCACTTCTCGATGGAGTCGTGGCGCCCGTCGTGCTCGAGGCGATGCGCGATGCGTCCGCCGCGTTGTCGCGACTGGGGATCCGGCACGTAGTGGTCGGCGGGCTCGCGGTCGGAGCAAACGGCGCGCCTCGTGCCACGAAGGATGTGGACTTCCTGGTCGGCGACGAGGCGTTCGAGATGCATGGTGCCGGCTTCGTCACGTTGAAGTACGGCGTACCGATCCAGATCAACCGAGTCGCTGTCGATCTGCTGTCGGCGGAGCCCGACGAGGCGCATCTGGCCGCCGCGCTCGCGGCCCCGCTGGGTTCGGCGATCGGAGCTCCGCGCCTCGTCTACATGAAGCTGAAAGCCGGGCGGCAGAAAGACCGTGCGGATGTCGTCGAGTTGCTCAAGGCCGGCATGGATATCGAGGCGTGCCGCGATTACCTGACGGCGAACGCGCCGCGATACGTGCCCGACTTCGAGAAAGCGGTCGGCCACGCGGCTGCCGAGGAGTGACCGCCAGGTGCGCGACACCGTTGGACTCCCACTCACATCCCTCGCAATACTCGTCGCGTTGTCGTGGCCGGTGACCGAGACGCGCGTCGCGGTGCGCACGAGCTCGCGCATGTTCGTGCTCGATGTCTGGCGCGATGACGTCGTCGTCGTTCCGCGGCACGCGCTGTACTTCATCGAGGGCGAGATCGTCGACGAGGACATCGATGCGACGGCGCGTGTCGAGCGCCAACGGCTCGCGAGTCGCGCGTCGAAAGCCTGGTTCAACGAGTATCGCGACTACGCCGAAGTGACCGCTCGCATGCGTGAGCTCGCCGAGACCGCGCCGGATCGCGCCCGCATGCACGAGGTCGGTCGCTCGATCGAAGGTCGCGCGATCTGGGCACTGAGGATCGGCCGCGGCACGCCGATGCTCGTCACTGGCACGCAGCACGCGCGCGAGTGGATCTCGACGATGGTCACGACGTGCGTCGCCGATCGCCTCGTGCGCGAGTACGCCTCGAATCCTCGCGTCAAGGCGTTCGTCGACTCGACGGAGCTGTGGGTCGTGCCGATCGTGAACCCCGACGGCTACCAGCACGCGTGGTCGAGCGATCGTTATTGGCGCAAGAACCGACGTGGCCCGCACGGCGTGGACCTGAATCGCAACTGGGGCGTCGCGTGGGGCGGCGACGGATCGAGCGACCGCGAACGCAGCGAGACGTATCGCGGGAAGCACGCGTTTTCCGAGCCCGAGTCGGTAGCGCTTCGCGACCTCGCGCTGCGCGAGCGGTTTGCGATGCACATCGACTTTCACTCGTTCGGCCAGCTCGTGATGCATCCGTGGTGTCACAAGCGATCGCCTGCGCACGACCGCGACCGCTTCCGCGCCGTCGGCGATCGCATGGCGTCCGCGATCTTCGCTGCGCACGAGAATCGCTACGAGCTCCAACAATGCGGAGGCGCATCGGGGACGATGATGGATTGGATGTACGGTGAGTCGGGGACCACGTCATTCATCATCGAGCTGCGGCCGAAGCGCGGCGGCGGTGGGTTCGTACTCCCGCCCGAGGAGATCCTGCCAACCTGCGATGAAGGTTTCGCGGCCGTGCTCGAGCAACGACACCCGCTCGAAGATCTCTGAGGCAGCGACCCGCAGTACAATAGGATCGACGCGAACGATGCCGCCACGCGATCTCGTCGTTCCAGACGCGCAAACCGTGGGTGCTCAGATGAGGTTCAGCTGGGGCAAGGCTTCGAAGTGAGCGTCACGTGAATACAGCGCGATGTCGTGTTCGAGGACGATGGCGGCGATCCATAGATCGTTTGTCGGGATCGGCGTGCCTTGCGTGCGCAGTTGCCGATACAGGGCGGCGTAGCTGCGGGTTGTGGCGTCGGTCGTGTGCAGGATCGTGACGTCCGGTTGGGAGAGAAACCGATGGAGCACACGTTCGTTCGCTCGTCCCTTGGTGCCCACGGCGAAGCCGGCGCGCAGCTCCGCGAGGACCACGAAGGGGACGAAGATCGCGTCCGCGGTCTCGAGCTGCTTGACCACGTCGTGCTGGCCATCGCAGAGGTCGCGATAGCGATTGGTATCGATCGCCAGCCTCATCGCCACAGCTCCGGATCGATCGTGCGCTGTTCCTCGAGCGCGCGATCGACCTCGCGATCGCGCACCCAGCTACCGGCGATCGAGCTGAGGTCGCGTCGCCTGACTTGCTGATCGTTGACATCGAGGCCACGCGCGAGTGCTTCGCTTGCGGCCTCGTTGAGGCTCTTGCCGTCGCGTTGCGCCCGCTCGCGTAAGGCCCGATCCACGTGGGGCGGGATGTTTCGGATCGTGTACTGCATGCACATAGTGTATGCTGTGCAGGCACATCGTGCAATCACGACACCTGGGATCACCGTCCCGTGGCCTGGGTTGGGCGCTTCCCGCGCCTGGGTTGCGATACCCTCGTGTCCGGGGGTCGCCGTGATTCGAGGTTTGCTTGTCGTGCTCGTGCTCATCGCCGGGATCGCCGTGAAGCCCGGGCCCGTGAAGCCCGAGCCCGTGGTCGTCACGCCCCTCCCCGCGATGCCACCGTCGATGCCACCGTCGATGCCACCCGAGCGCAACGAGCGCAACGAGCGCAGCTGGATGACGTGGACCGGAATCGCCGCCGGAGGTGTTGGCGTGATCGGGCTCGGGCTCGCGATCGATGACGCGGGCAACGCCGCGCACCAGAAGGCTTACATCACCGCGTCGATCGGCGGCGCGCTCGTGATTGGTGGCGTCGTGCTGTTCGTGCTGTCGCGCGGCGGCGAACGCCGTGACGCTCCCCAGATGTCGCTCGCACCCACGCGTGGCGGCGCGGCCGCAACCTACTCGTTGGCGCTCTGAGGTGTCGACCATGATCTCCATGATGCGCAACGCCATCATCCTCGTGATCCTGCTCGCCGGCTGCTACCAGTCGGACGCGCCCTCCTGCACGATCAGCTGTGCGACCAACGACGATTGTCCCGGCGATCTGGAGTGCACCGTCCAGAACCTGTGCGCGATCACCGCCGGGCAGTGCACGACGTCATGCACCCCGGGCGAGCTCGTCAGCTGCTCCGATGCCTCGACGGCGCGGCTGTGCAACGCCACCGGTGACGGGTTCGAGTCGCAGACCTGCCCGCTGGGCTGCGACGCGACGGCCGAACGCTGCAACTGCCCCGCGAACGAGACCTCGTGCACGACGGACGGCAACCTCCAGCAGTGCACCGCGGACGGCTCGGCGGTCATGCCGCGCGAGACCTGCCAGCTGGGCTGCGAGCCTGCGGCGGGCGCGGTCGCGGCGCACTGCCGCTACCTCGAGCCACGCTACTTGCCCACGATCTGTGACACCCCCGCCGTGATGCCGAGCCTCACGCTGACAAGCGACCCGATCAACACGGACGGAAATACCGCTTGCAACGGCGGCATCATCACCCAGGAGACCGGCGCCCCCCAGATCTGCGTGATCCGCTACGGCACGATCCGCTTTCCAGGCACGGTTCTGACGATCACGGGCTCCCGCGTCCCGGCCTTCGTCGCCGACGGTGCGCTCGACATCACCGGCGCGACCGCCGGGGTCAACATCTCGGCGAATCAGGACTCGAATGGTCCCGGCGCCGGCGGCGACAATGGTGCGCCACCGACGGCCACCTTGGGCGGTGGTGGCGCGGGCTATCGGGTACCGGGGGCCCCTGGCGGCGGTAACGGCACCCCCGGGCAGGGTGGCGTGGGGGGATTCGTCGTCGATCCGATCGGCATCTCCGCGTTGTTCGGCGGCACGCATCCGACGCAATCCTCGGACCCGAACCTGCCGAGAAGCGGCGGGGCCGGCGGTGCGTTGCTGCTCGTGTCGTGCAAGGGCACGGTGACGGTGGACGCCGCAATGATCGACGCGGGCGGTGGTGGCGGCGGTGGCGGTAAAGATATCGACAGCTCCGGATCGACGTTCTTCACGCAGGGTGGCGGCGGAGGATCGGGCGGCTACGTCGTGATCCAGGGAGCCGGCGTGACGCTCACCGGTTTCGCGCGGTTCTATGCGAACGGCGGTGGCGGCGGCGGCAGCACCAACAGCAATAACGATTTCGGCACCCCTGGCGAAGATGGACAGCCGTCGCCTGTGCCCGCTCCCGGTGGCACCGGAACGGGGGGACATGGCGGCTCCGGTGGCACGAACATGGACCCTGGAAACGGGCTGGCCAACGGGTCTACAGACTCGAGCTATGGAGGAGGCGGCGGCGCGGCGGGCCGCTTTCAGATCTACACGCCGGCGGGTGTGAGCCCGGTGAATTCCGCGCAGTCCTCCCCGTCTCCGTTCGAGCCTGATCGAATGGTCCCGACGCGTTGATCGAGCGCGGCTCCCGCTGGACGCCGCGTGCTCGTCGCGGCCGCTGCTTGCTACCCTGATCTCGGTTCCTCGTGATCAGCAGGCCAGCGTGCGGAGGAGCTTGCCCTTGCGGAAGACCCAGAGCGTGCCGGGGATCCCGGTGGTCCAGACCTCGTCGCGGGTGAGCGGCATCGTCGCGACGACCGCGACCCGATCGTTCGGCGTGGTGACCGCGGCGAAGTCGACGCTGACGTCTTCGTCGGCGAGCGTGGCCTTCGCGAACGGCGCCTTGCGGATGATGTAGTGGAGCTTGGTCGAGCAGCGGGCGAACAGCTGGCTGCCGTCGCCGAGCAGCATGTTGAACGAGCCGAGCTTGCCGAGCCGGCCGGCGTACTTCGCGACCGCGTTGCTGTAGTCGACCTGCGAGCGCGGGCCGTTCGGGAAGTCGTGCTGGAGCGCGGCAATCAGGTAGCAGAAGGCGTACTCGCTGTCGGTGTCGCCGATCGGCTTGAAGTGACCGAGCTTGAGGTTGCGGACGCCCTTCACGGTGCCGTTGTGCGCGAACACGAAGTGCCGCCCCCAGAGCTCGCGCACGAACGGATGGGTATTCGAGAGCGAGACCTGTCCGCGCGTCTTGCGGCGGACGTGCGCCACCGCGAGCAGCGTCTTGATCGGGTGCTCGCGCACGAACTTCGCGAGCGCGGAATCGGCGGCGGGCTCCGGATCGAGAAAGACGCGCGCGACGCGTCCTTCATAAAGCGCGAGGCCCCAGCCGTCCGCGTGCGGACCGTACTTGCCCCCGCGACCCGACAGTCCCGCGAACGAGAACACGATGTCGGTCAGGACGTTGCACTCCATCCCGAGCAGCTCGCACATGCGGGTTCAGTCTCGCATGGGGGCGGGATGAGAATCAGGCCATATGCCGATCATGTTTGCCTACGGCGGACGTCGTTGACGCGGTGTGTGGCCAGGTCAGCTGGCACCAATCAACTGCAGTGACCTGGCAGGCGGATCCGCCACCCTCGCGCAACTTGGCGACCTGACGGGAATCTCACGGGCCAGCTCCTGGCACATGCGCTGCACAAGGACCCGCCAACACAAAATCCTCGCCAGGAGATACGCCATGACCTCGATGACCAAGAACCTGTCCCTGTCCCTCGCCCTGGCCCTCGCGGCCGTCGCCACTGGCTGCGCCGCGGACTCGCCGGATCAGGACGATGACGGTGGCGGCGGTGGTGGTGGTGGCGATGACGCTCCGCAGCCGCTCGATGCGAGTGGTCGCTTCCAGCTTCGCTCGAACTTCGACCTCGCGACGAACGCCCCCGGCAAGGCTGGCGAAGTCACCCGCGCGATCATCGACGCGACGGACAGCCCCGACGATCCGACCGGTTGGATCCGCGATCAGATCATCGCGAAGCTGCCGAGCGGCACGTACAAGAACGTGCTGACGAGCTCCAAGCCGTTCATCGCCGGCTACCTCAACGATCGCCTGCTCGACCTCGCGCCCGACTTCGTGTCGACGATGGTCCAGGTCGGCAACGACTTCGGTCAGATCTCGAAGAACTTCGGTCTCAACGAGACCCTCGAGATCACGAAGGCCGGGGCGGACTACACCTCGATGCACACCGTGCTCGGCGCCCACTTCAAGATCGACAACATCGAGAGCGACCACATGTTCGCGGACTTCAACACCGAGAACGTGGTCGCCCCGAACGTCGGCGTGACGCTCGACCAGGCCGGTAAGCTCGGCATCGCCGACCACAAGGTCGCCGTCTCGTACGGCAAGATCCTCCGCATCGGCCTCGACGGCGCGATCATCCCGATGATCGACCCGACCGCCGCGAACCTCGGCCAGCTGCTGCAGCACAAGGTCGACTGCGTGAAGGTCGGCCTCGCGGTTCGCGACGCGATCGCGAGCGTCATCGGTTACGGCGGCTCGGCCAGCACCTACCAGACCGCCTGTAACCAGGGTCTGCTCCTCGGCGCGAGCGTCATCTATGCCAAGATCACCGCGATCGACAGCACCGCGCTCGAGTTCGGCATCACTGGCACCGCGAAGGGCATCGACAAGAACAACGACCGCCAGGTCGACTCGATCCTGACCGGCGCGTGGAGCGGCAACCTCAGCTACGGCGCGACCCCGGCGCCGCTCGCGGGCGCGACGTTCTACGGCGAGCGCATGTAACAAACGTCTTGGTTCGACAAGTGGGTCTCTCCGAGTGGCGGAGACCTCCGAGTCGAGGATGGCTGGCCGGCCGAGGTAATTCCGCCTCGGCCGGTTCTTTTTTCGGCGCCTTTGCCTGGGCGCCGGTTTTGCGTTTCGGCGCGCGCGGCCCGGC
Source organism: Kofleriaceae bacterium (assembly GCA_046590445.1). Taxonomy (GTDB): domain Bacteria; phylum Myxococcota_A; class Polyangia; order Haliangiales; family Haliangiaceae; genus JABFXX01. Next base: position 6,992 of record JBKJUF010000106.1, on the reverse strand, counting down.
GACACGAAGCGGGAACGCCGGGCCCGACCACCAGAGTTGCCGGCGTCTCGATGCCGGACACGAGGCGGTCGCAAGTTGCTGATCATCGTGCGCACCACTGCACGGATCAGGTGGCACACGCACTGCACAACGGATTGTCACCCATCCTCGACGGAGCAATGAACATGATCACCACGCGCAACCTCTCGATGACCCTCCTGTTCACCCTCGGTGCAGCGGCCGCAACTGGTTGCGCTGCAGAAGTGGTCGACTCCAACGATCCCGATGACCCGAACAACCCCGACAACCCAGACCAGCCCGTCCCGACGACGCCCGAAGGGCGCTTCGCGATGCAGAGCGAGTTCGATCTCGCGACCAACATGCCCGGCACGCCCGGCCAGGTCGTCAACTACTTCATCAACGCGACCGATGATCCCGACGACCCGACGAAGTTCCTTGTCGACGAGCTGATCAAGGCGATGCCGGATGGCTCGGTCAAGACGAAGGCGCAGCAGTACGCGCCGTTCATCACCGGCTACCTCAACGATCGCCTGCTGCAGGTCGCGCCGAACTTCCTCACGAAGCTACGCGCTGTCGGCAACTCGTTCGGCCAGGTCGCGAAGCACTTCGGCACGCTCGAGACTCTCGAGATCAATGCGGCGGGCGGCGCGACCAAGGTCGTGAACGGCGTCCACTTTACCGTCGACAACGTCCCGCTCGACTTCCTGTTCGCCGACTACGCGATGCAGAACATCCAGGTCGACGGTCTGCAGGTCAGCCTCGAGAAGACCGGCAAGCTGACGATCAGCGAGCACAAGGTCGGCCTCAAGTACGGCGCGATGATGAAGCTCGCCCTCGACAAGGCGATCATCCCGATGATCGACCCGAGCGCCTCGAACCTCGGCGACATCATGAAGAGCGTCGTCAACTGCCAGGCGGTCGGCCAGTACGTGTACGAGGCAATCGACATCGGTTCGCCGAGCACGTTCCAGTCGGCGTGCACCGCCGGCCTCACCGCCGCGTCGGCCGCGCTCTACAACAAGATGTCCATGATCGACGGCGTCGCGCTCGAGCTCGGCCTCGCCGGTACCGCGCGCGGCATCGACCGCAACCGCGACGGCAAGATGGACGACATCCAGACCGGCCTGTGGACCGGTGCCCTCGGCTACGCCGGCACCCCCGCTCCGCTCGGCGAGGCGCCGTTCTTCGGCTCGAGGATGTGATCCCCGCGCCCCGCGCGACGTGACCGACGGCCACGGCCACTCCAGATGGGGTGGCCGTTTCTGCGTCAGTACATCGAGCGTTCGGGAGCTGGCGCGCCGGCGTGGCGCTCGAGCTCGGCGTTGACGAAGCCGCCGAGCACGATCGCGATCACCGAGAAGTAGAACCACAAGAGGATGATCACCACCGAGCCGAACGCGCCGTACCAGAGGTCGTACGTCGCGACGTTGTTGACCCACTGGGAGAGGGCGATCGAGAGCACGACGAGCAGCACCGTCGAGATCAGCGCGCCCGGCCACAGGTGACGCTCGGTGCCGAGGTCGCGCGGCGACGGGCCGAACCGGTACAGCGCGACCAGCGACAGGAACATCACCGACATCAGCGCGGGCCAGCGCAGCCAGTAGACGATCGCGTAGCCGTCGATGCGGAGCAGCGCGAAGATCGCGGGCAGCGCGACGACCACGCCGAACATCAGCATCAGCCCGACGAGCGTCCCGCCGGCCATCGCGATCGTGACCGCGAGCTTGACGATCGGGTTGCGGCGCTCGCGGACGCGGTAGGCGCGGTTGAGGGTGTCGATCAGCGCGCGCGCCGCGCCACGCGCCGAGATCACCGCGATCAGCACGCTTGCCGCCAGCGCGAACCCGAGCTCGCGAGTCGAGCTCTTGGCCTGGCGCTCGAGCTGCTCGGCGATGAACTGCACGACCTGGCCTGGCAGGACGCTCGCGAGGCCGCCGACGTGCGAGTTGATCTCCCCGGGATCCGCGACCACGCCGTAGACCGCGACCGCGGCTGCGAGCGTGGGGACGACGGCGAAGATCGCGAACAGCGCGGTGCCGCCCGCGAGGACCGGCATCTCGCCGAGCAACGCATCGCGTGCGGCCCGCAACCAGTGCGCGACCACCCGGTCACTCGTGTTGAGCCACGCTTGCGCGCGGATCAGGAACCTCACGAGCCGATCCTACGCCATTGCGGGAGCTACGATCGCGCCGTCCCGTGATCGACAGCCATTGCCACCTCGACGTCGGTGCGTTCGACGCCGATCGCGAAGCGATGATCGCGCGGGCCACGGCCGCGGGCGTGTGCGGCATGCTGGTCCCGGCGATCCGCCCGCGCTCGTGGGACGCGCTGCTCGAGCTCGCAGCCCGCCATGCCGACGCCGGCGTGCGCTGCGCGATCGGCATCCACCCGCAGATCGTGCCCGAGCTCGACGCCGACGAGCTCGCCGGTGACCTCGTGCAGAGGATCGTGCGCGCTGCCACCGCGGCGATTGCGATCGGCGAGTGCGGGCTCGACGGCGGCACCGGCGCGCGCGAGCTGCAGGAGATGATCTTGCGCGCCCACGTGCGGGCGGCCCGCGAGCTCGGCAAGCCGCTCGTGATCCACGTGCTGCGCGCGCACGATGCGGCGCCGCGGATCCTCCGCGAGGAGCGCGTGCAGGAGGTCGGCGGGGTGCTGCACAGCTACTCGGGCGGCGCCGAGCTCGTGCCGATCTATCGTGACCTCGGGCTCGCGTTCTCGTTCGCCGGGCCGATCACGTATCCGAACGCGCGGCGACCGGTCGAGGCGGCACGGGCAATCCCGCGCGAGCTGTTGCTCGCCGAGACCGACGCGCCGGATCAGGCGCCGGCGGCCCATCGATCTCGAGCCCCGGGCGGTCGCTCGGAACCTGCATACCTGCCCGCCGTCATCGCGGGCCTCGCGGCGGCGCGTGGCGAGGATCCGGTCCACGTCGCCGAGCTCACAGCGGCCAACGCGCGCCGGCTGTTCGCGAGCTGGTAGCCGGTTTCGCTGACGCGGGCCATCGCTGCCGAACTTGGCGGTTGACAGAAACCGCGGTTGCTCAATGATCGTGCGATGCCGCATCGCCGCTTCGACCGGGCTGCTCGTTTGCTCGGAGACGCCGGGGTCGAGCGGCTCGCGAGCTCGACCGTCACGGTGTTCGGCATCGGCGGCGTCGGCTCGTTCGCGGCCGAGGCGCTGGTGCGGAGCGGCGTCGGCCGGGTGATCCTGGTCGACTACGATCGGATCTGCGTCACCAACGTCAACCGCCAGCTCCACGCGATGAAGGGCACGCTCGGCAAGTCCAAGGTCGCGGTGATGGCCGAGCGACTGCGCCTGATCAACCCCGACGCGACGATCGAGGCGCGCCACGAGTTCTACAGTTCCGAGACCTCCGCGCGGCTGCTCGTGCCCGAGCCCGATGTCGTGATCGACGCGATCGACAACGTCGCCGCCAAGATGCACCTGATCGCGACCTGCGTGCGCGAGCGGCTCCGCCTGGTCTCGGCGATGGGCGCGGCGGCGCGCCTCGATCCCACCGCGGTGCGCGTCGCCGATCTCTCGGAGACCCGCGTCGATCCGTTCGCGCGCGAGCTGCGTCGCAACCTGCGCCGCAAGCACGACATGGATTGTACGAAGCCGGTCGGCGTGTGGGCCGTCTACTCGGAGGAGCTGCCGACCCCGCCGCAGGCCCTCGCCTACGACGATGGTGAGTTCGAGTGCGTGTGTCCGGGCGGCACGAACGGCCAGAACGACTGCGATCACAAGAATCGCGTCGAGGGCTCGGTCGCGTTCGTACCGTCGGTGTTTGGCATGACCGCCGCCTCGGTCGCGATCAAGCTGATGCTCGGCATGCCGCTGCCGATGCCGCGCACGCCCGGTGTCGATGCCCCGCGCTCGCGGCGCCCGAGCCGCCAGCTGCCGACGCCGGCGAGTTAAGCTCTTTGCATGCGGAGCCTGGTCTTGCTGGCTGTCTTGTCGATCGGCGGTGCGTGCAAGAAGGCCGAGCCCGCGCCGACCCGCGCGAGCTGTGAGGTCCCGAGCACGCGGACATGCGAGGACTACGAGAGCCGGGCAAAGACGTTCACCGAGAGCCGGCGCGGCGAGTGCACGCAGGTCCAGGGCGCGTGGCGCGACACCCCGTGCCCGGCGGCCGAGCTCGCCGCGAGCTGCACCGAGGTGACGAAGAAATGGACGCGGATCCGGCGCTACTACAAGGGCTCGGTCACCGAGCAGCCTCTCGCGCGGCTCGCCGTCGAGTGCGGAGCGTACGGCAGGTGGACGGCCGTCGCGCCGTAGCGATCGCCGGCTGGCTGCTCGCGGGGATCGCCGGCTGGCTACTCGCGAGCATCGCCGGCTGCGGCCGCGAGCCCGCGCCGGTCGCGCCGCCACTCGCGAGCTACCTCGAAGGGCTCGCCGGCGCGAGCGTCGAGACCCGGACGCGCGCCGTGCAGACGTGGAAGCTCGATCGCGCGAGCTGGAATGCGATCGTCACCGCGCCGTACCGGCCGCTCCATCCCGAGTACGAGCGCCACTTCGACATGGCGGTGCCGATCCTCGTCGAGCGCCTCGCGACCCGGCAGCCGATCGCGACGCGCGCGCACTTCGCCGGCGATCCGCGCGGCACCCGGGCCCAGGCGATCACGCGGTGGGCGCTGCCGACGCTCGCGAAGGCCGAGGTCGCCGAGCTCGCCGGGCCGCCGCCGGTGCCGCTCGACGCGGTGTTCGTCGCTGCCACCGGCCAGGGTAACGCGGAGTGGCGCGCGATCGTCGGGCTCGACGCGATCGTCCGCGCCGAGATCGCCGGCCTCGCGCCCGCGTGCGCCCGCGTCCTCGATGCGATCGAGCCTGCCGGCGGTCGCTGCATCGAGGCGGTCTGGGTGGTCGCCGATGCCGCGCTGCAGAGCGATCTGCCGCGGTTCGCGCACGCCTGCCGGCTCGCAGGCGGCCTCTGCGCCCACGCGCCGCGCTGAAGCGAATCGCCGGCGACTAACGCGCACTCCGAGTGGCCCCCGATCTCACGAACGACATCGCGTCGTAGCCCCGGAGGTGTCGGAGGTTCGCATCCGCGGCGCGGTCCCACCGCGCTAACCCGTCGTCGCCCGGCACGGCGTCCTGCTAGCATGTGGTCATGATCGATCCGAAGCGTCGGGAGGCGACGTACCAGGACGTGCTCGACGCACCCGAGCACAAGATCGCCGAGCTCATCGATGGCGAGCTGTTTCTGTCTCCGCGACCCGGCGGTCCGCACTCGTCGGTCGCGTCGTTACTCGGTGCCGAGCTGATCCATCCATTCAGACACGGCCGAGGCGGCCCCGGCGGCTGGATCATCATCTACGAACCCGAGCTGCACTTCGGCAAACGCGTCGTGGTCCCCGATTTCGCGGGCTGGCGGCGCGAGCGGATGCCGTCGGTGCCCGAGGGCGTCGCCTTCACGGTCGTACCCGACTGGGTCTGCGAGGTCGCATCGAAGTCCACCGAGAAGCTTGATCGCCGCAAGAAGCTGCCGCTCTACGCGTCGGTCGGCGTGGGCCACGCGTGGTTGATTCATCCGCGGCTTCGGACGCTCGAGGTGCTTCGCCTCCACGACGGCAAGTGGCTCACGCTCGGCGTGCACGGCGACGACGACAAGGTTCGCGCCGAACCGTTCGAGGCGATCAAGCTCGACCTCGCGATGCTGTGGTTGGACTTCCCGACGCGCGCCTCCGAGTCAACGGTAGAGTACGAATCGGCGTGGTAGCGCACGCCTCGTGGCCAAGGCAGGATCGGCGCTCGCCTCCGCGGCGTATCGCCACGTACGCAGCTCGCTCCCGTGCTGTTCGTAGATGCTCGTGCTCACGACCCACGCCATTCGGTAGTGGTGATCCTTTGCGGGGGCGGCGTTCGCTCGCCCAGCACCTCCGTCGGCGCGGTGCGCATTCGATCGTGATAGCGTCCGGCGCGTGCCGCCGCTGTTTCACCGCATCCTGATCGCGAACCGTGGCGAGGTCGCGGTCCGGGTCGCGCGCGCGTGCGATGCGCTCGGCGTCACGCCGGTGTTCGCGGTCAGCGAGGCCGATCGCGCCGCGCCGTACACCCGCGAGCGCGAGGTCGTGGTGCTCGGGCCCGCGCGCGCCGCGCAGTCGTACCTCGACGTCGAGCGCGTCGTGCAGGCCGCCGTCCAGGCGCGGTGCTCGGCGCTTCATCCGGGCTGGGGCTTCCTCTCGGAGAACCCGCTGCTCGCGACGCTGTGCGCGCAGCACGGCGTGACCTTCATCGGGCCGCCGCCCCACGTCACCACGCTGATGGGCAGCAAGACCCGCGCGAAGGCCGCGATGCGCGCCGCCGGCATGCAGCTGATCCCCGGCAGCGACGGCGTGCTGACCTCGGTCGAGCATGCGAAGGCGGTCGCGGCCGACGTTGGCTTCCCCGTGCTGTTCAAGGCCGAGAACGGCGGCGGCGGACGCGGCATGCGGATCGCACGCTCCGCCGGCGAGGTCGAGACCGCGTATGGCGAGGCCCAGGCCGAGGCCCGCGCGGCCTTCGGTGGCGACCGCGTGTTCCTCGAGAAGCTCGTGGAGGCCGGGCGCCACGTCGAGATCCAGATCCTCGCGGATCGCTACGGCCACGCCGTCCACCTCGGCGAGCGCGACTGCACCGTGCAGCGCAACCACCAGAAGCTGATCGAGGAGAGCCCGTCGCCCGCGATCTCGAACGACGTGCGCGCTGCCACCTGCGCCGCTGCCGCACGCGCCGCGGCGGCCGTCGGCTACGTCGGCGCCGGCACGATGGAGCTGCTGCTCGACGGCGACGTGCTGCGGTTCATGGAGATGAACTGTCGGCTCCAGGTCGAGCACACGGTCAGCGAGGAGCGCACGGGCAAGGATCTCGTGATCGCGCAGATCGAGATCGCCGCCGGCCGCAAGCTCGCGTGGACGCAGGACACGATCCCACTGACGGGCCACGTGATCGAGTGCCGGATCAACGCCGAGGATCCCGCGAATGGCTTCACACCCGCACCCGGCACGATC
>JBKJUF010000754.1:0-12404 GCA_046590445.1 Kofleriaceae bacterium | reverse complement strand
CTCCGCTCGTCGCTGCGCGAGCTCGTGTGCAGCGAGGCGATGTTCCACCTCGGCGTCCCGACGACCCGCGCACTGTCGCTCGCGCTCACCGGCGAGCCGGTCCAGCGCGACCTCCTGTACGACGGCAATCCTCGTCACGAACCCGGCGCCGTCGTGTGCCGGGTCGCCCCGTCGTTCCTGCGGTTCGGCAGCTACGAGATCCATTCCTCGCGCGACGATCACGCGACGCTGCGCACGCTCGTTCGGTTCACGCTCGAGCGCTACTACCCGCAGTACATCGCTGGCGACACGCTCGACATCGCCGGCTTCCTCGACGAGGTCTCGCGACGCACCGCGTTCATGGTCGCGGAGTGGATGCGCGTCGGCTTCGTGCACGGCGTGATGAACACCGACAACATGTCGATCCTCGGGCTCACGATCGACTATGGCCCGTACGGCTGGCTCGAGCCGTTCGATCTCGAGTGGACTCCGAACATCACCGACGCCTCGGGACGTCGCTACCGGTTCGGCCACCAGCCGCAGGTCGGGCACTGGAACCTCGCGCAGCTCGCGCGCGCCCTCGCCCCGCTCGCCGCGGACAACCTCGACGATCTCCGCCGCGCGCTCGGCATCTACCCGACAGAGATCGGATCGCTGTACCGCCACACGATGCTCCGCAAGATCGGGCTGTGCGGACGCGGCGATACCCTCGCGGCCGACGACGATCTGCTGAGCGGCCTCGGCGCGCTGCTCGTCGAGGTCGAGACCGACATGACGCTGTTCTTTCGCCAGCTCGCGCAGGTCCCGCTCCGCGCGAGCCCCGACGCGGCCTTCGCGATCCTTCGCGAGGCCTACTACGAGCCCGACGCGCTCACTGCGATCCAGCACGCGATGCTCGAGGACTGGCGGCGCGCGTATGCCGCCCGGGTTCCGATCGAGGCGCTCGACGATCGCGAGCGGCGCGCGCGCATGGACGCGATCAACCCGCTCTACGTGCCGCGCAACTACCTCGTCCAGGAGGTGATCGAGGCGACCGAGCACGGCGATCGCACCGCCGTGCTCGAGCTCCTCGAGGTCCTGCGCCGGCCCTACACCGAGCAGCCGGGCCGCGCGAAGTACGCGGCGAAGCGTCCCGAGTGGGCGCGCCACAAGCCGGGATGCTCGATGCTGTCGTGCAGTAGCTGACCGCTCGGAGGAGACCAGCTCACGATGCGTTGGTCAAAGACTCCGAACATCTAGGAGCTTCGTAGGTCGTCACTGCACCACATCGATCCACTGGATCTCGGCGAGGCCATTTTGCACCCGCAGCTCGGGGTAGTAGCGGAGCGGTTGGGCATCGGAGGGCGACACCACAGTCGTCGTGCCGTAGCTGCACCTGATGCGGATCGACGGGTTGCTGGGATTGCGCGACGCGCGGACTTTCACGACGAGCGGAAACATCACGGCCAGGGGCATGGCACTGTCGTCGTACCAGGTGCCCGATGTCGCGTAGAACAATCCGCAGCTGGGTCCACGAGTATCTCCATTGTCGCTGATCGAGCTGATGCCTAACAAGAGGTCCGATGGCGTGGCGGTGGTGATGCTCGCGGTGATCTGCCAGTTGAATCCGTCGACGGCTCCGGCTGCATTCCATGGCCCGATCTGGGCCATCGACGGCGCGGCCGGTGCGTAGCTATCGCCGACCCTCTGCCACGTCGTGAATCCCGGCACCCAACCCGGATCCGGAGGTGCGAACGAATCGAAGAACACGCGCCTGGTCGGCGTCGTCATGTTGGCGGGAGTCGGATCGCAGAGATCACCGACGTCGTCGCCGTCCATGTTCGACTGATCCTCGTTGGTAATCCCGGGGCAGTTGTCGCAGCCATCGAGCAGCGAGTCGGTGTCCTCGTTGTGGTTCGAGCCCGAGGTGCACGGGTCGCATTCGTCGTCGACGCCGTCACCGTCGGCATCCGTGCCCGATTGGGTACCGTCGCGGCACGGGTCGCAGAGATCGCCGAGCGCGTCGCCGTCGGCGTTGGCCTGATCGCCATTGGCGATCAGCACGCAATTATCGACGACGTCGTCGTCTCCGTCGCCATCGCTGTCGGGAGGCGCGGGGGGCGCGGGGCCGGCGGTCTCGCTCAGGTCGAAGAACTGATTGCACGCCGTGAGCGCCAGAAGCATCAGCGTACGGGTGAGGCTCACACCACCAGTGTATCGTTTTTCCAGGGCGCACCACGTCGTTCAGGGGCGGTGCGTCGAAAACGCTGAGCGCGGTGCGCGGCCTGTGCACGCGGCGGCTCCCATGACATCAATGGGGGATGCGCAGGATCTGCCTCGGGATCGCCACCTCGCTCGTCGGGCTCGCTGCCACTGCGGTTGCGGATACGCCGGCGTATCGCATCGTCGAGGATGGTGCACTCGGGATGGGGCTGCCGGCGGACCGCCGCGTGCTGGACGAGACCAAGGCAGCCGGGCCGATCGCGGCCTGTCTCGCCGCGACGCCGCCGGGCGGCAGTGCGCTGTTCTGGGTCGACGTCGGCAAGCGGGGCGTCGCGATCGCCGCGCGCGTCGCGGGCACCGGCAAGCCCGCGCTCGACGCGTGCCTCGGCAAGGCGCTCGCGAAGCTGACGACCGCCGAGAAGCTGACGGCCGCGGTCGCGATCGTCGGGAGGATCGACCTGCTCGAGCCCGGCACGACGAGCTACCTGGCATCGCCGCGGATCTCGAGCGCGGCGGTCGTGATCGATGCGAAGGCGGCGGCGTGGCAGATCACGGTCAATCGCATCGGCTACACGTCGAACCGCGCGCAGGACATCGCGGGGGCGCTCGATGGCCGCAACACGGCGATCGCGGCGTGCGCGAAGCTCCGCGGTAAGACGGCGCAACCGGCGGCGGCACTCGCGTGGGTCGATGGCAAGCAGGCCGTCGTCCAGTCGGGCAACCGTGCCTACGACACCTGCATCGCGAAGGCGCTCGACGGCGTCAAGCTGCCCGCGCCGGACTCCGCGATGTGGATGCAGCTCGCGATCGGCAAGCCGGCGGAGCCCCTCGCGCCGCGGACCGATCGCGCGGGGCTCACGAAGGCCGACCTGCTGCGCGACGCGCTGACGACCGCGGTGCGCTCGCGCAAGGAGCTGCTGCTCGGCTGCACGGATGGCAAGCCGAAGGCGACGCTGACCAGGGTCGGCGTGGCGCTGCGTGGTGGCAAGGCGAACGTCTACAAGGTCTCGACGGGCGACACCAGCGCCGACGCGTGCGTGCGCAACAAGTTCCGCGACATCGCGATCTCGAGTGCGGCGGCCGGTGACAAGGTCGAGCTCGAGGTCACGCTCGAGCCGGTCGTCGAGTAGGTCACAGCAGTCATCGATCATCGGCACCGGTGGGGATCTCGATCACGCCGCCGGGGATCGCGGAGCGCGGGCGGAGCGCAGCGCGCGCGGCCGCGTCCTCGTCGACGCCCTGTACTGCACGGTTGATCTCCTCGACGAGCCCGCGCTTGCGGCCGTAGTCCATTCTTGGCGTGTACTTCATGCCGTCGAGCGTCTTGAACGACCGCACGAACTCGTCGTGGTCGCGCAGCTTGCGAGCGTGCAGGCTCTGGAGGTCCATCTGGTCCTTGACGATGTACGGCGTCAGCATGACGAGCAGGTTCGACTTGCGCTTGCTCTTCGTCGAGTACTTGAAGAGGTAGCCGATCAGCGGGATGTCGCCGAGGAGCGGGACCTTGGTCGCCTTCGAGGTCTCGCGCTCCTGCATGAGGCCGCCGATCACCACGGTCTGCTGGTCGCGCACGAGCACGCGGGTCTCGATGCTGCGCGTGTTCCAGATCGGCCCGAACCGGTCCTCGCCGCCGCTCTCCTTGGAGTCGTGCTTGATCTCGAGGAGGATCGAATCGTCGATCGAGATGTGGGGCTTGATGTTGAGCTCGAGCAGCAGATCGATGCGATCGATGTTCTGGTTCACCGAGCCGGTCGGCGAGTCGCCGGTGAGGCCGCCAAACGACAGGCCGCGCACGAAGCCGATGTTCGTGCCGATCTTTGACTTGGCTTCCGAGTTGTCGAGCGCGATCAGGCTCGGCGCGGAGAGCACGTTCGTGTGCGAGCTGTCGGCGAGCGCCTGGAACAAGATTCCGTACGACGGGATGCTCTTGCCGACGATCGTCTTGGTGCTCGAGCTGATCAGGCCGCCGATCAGCCCGCCGGCGCCGGTCAGCGTCAGCGGGTTCAGCGACTTGAGCTCGGGCGCCTGCACGCCACCGATCGCGAGGCCGGTGTCACCCCACGGGATGCCGCCATGCGAGCTGGTGCCGGCGGACAGGCCGTCGCTCATCGTGACCTCGAGGATCACCGCCTCGATGTAGACCTGACGGCGCGGTTGATCGAGCTGCGCGATCACCTCCTTGATCGCGAGGAAGTCACGGCCCGTCGACATCACGATCAGCGAGTTCGTCGGGGCGTCGCTGATCACCCGGACCTGGCCCTCGATCGCGGTCCCGAGGCCGTCGGCGACCGATGGCGAGGGTGCAGGCCCGCCGCCTGGCTTCGCGGGCTGCGTGCGCGTGGTGCCCTGACCGACGGCGTCGTTCAGGGTCTTCGCGAGCTCGTCGGCGATCGCGCTGCCGAGCCGATAGACATGGATCGACGAGCCACCCTCGATGTCGAGGGCGACGTCGAGCCGCTCGACAAGCGCCTTGAAGCGCAGGTAGCCAGCCTCGCTCGACGCGACGATCAGCGTGTTCGTGCGCTCGTCGACCATGACCTTCGACGGGATCGCCGCGCTGCCACTCGCCGCGGGCTTGCCGGTTGCGGTAGGCGTCGCCGGTGCCGCTGCCACGCCGATACCGAGGATGCCGCCGATCTTCTCGGACAGCTTCGTCGCGTCGGCGTGCTGCACGACGATCGTGTAGATGCCATCGCTGCCCGTCGAGACGTCGACGAGCCTCGCGAGCGACATCATGTCGCGCACGTTGCCGGCGTAGTCGGTCATCAGGATCATCGTGCCGATCTGCTGGACCTCGCCGATGTCGGACTTCATCGTCGTGAACGCCTGGACGAGCGTCTCGGGCTGCGCGTACGCGGGACGCAGCAGGTAGCGCACCACCTGGTCGCCGTCCGGCGGCAAGCCCTTGCGATAGATCGGCACGGTGTCGCGGCGCGCGGCGCCGGCGTCGACGACCCGGATCACGTTGCCTTTCGGGACCACGGTGAGTCCGATCGTCGACAGCGCGACGAGGAACACCCGGTATGCCTCGGGGGCGCTCATCTTGTTCGGTGCGATCACCGTGACCTTCTTGCCGGTCGTCACGATGCGCGGATCGAGGATGAAGTTCTTGCACGTGAAGCCGACCACCCACGCCATGAGCTCCTTGACGTCGAGCTCGGGCTTGAAGTTGATCGCGACCTCCGCCGAGCGGCTCTTGCACCGATAGAGCGCCTCGTCCTCGCCAGCCGCAGGTGCTTCGAGACCGGCGGGCGGGTCCGCTATTTCCTTGCCGAGCGCATCGCAAGGCGCGATCGACAGCGCGAGGATGACGATCGAGACCGCGCGGCGGCTCCGGTGGTTCCACATGCTCGCCTCGCATACCAAGCGGCGGGCCAACGTCGTGGCCGCGCCAAGCTCGCGACACGACACGCGCGTGACCGGCTCGGAGGGCGATCGGTGTGCCAGCCGGGCAGCGCGAACGCGCGCGCGCTGTCAGCGCGTCGTGGTCACAGCGTGATCGTCAGGATCTGCGTCGTCTCGTCGAACGTGCTCGCGTAGCGCCGCAGCGCCCGTGTCGCGGGCTCGCGCTCGACCGCGCCGGTCAGCGTGAACCGCGAGCCGTGACACGGGCAGACCAGCAGGTCGCTCGCCGGCGCGTACGCGACCGAGCAATTGTTGTGCGTGCAGACCCGCGATAACACCGCGAACTCGGTCGCTGACGTGCGGATCACGATGATCTTGTCGCCCGGTACGGCGAGCGCGCGCTGGCCTTCGATCTCGAGGAGCGCAACGTTCGCGGGATGTGTGAGATCGACACACCAGCCGGCACCGCACATCTCGTTGCCTCCGGTGGTGATCGCGGCGTCGGCCATCGGCTCGGCGTCGCCGCCGCCGCAGCCGACCACCAGCGATGCGGCGAGCACGCCAGCGCCAGCGAGCAGCTCGCGGCGCGAGCACGACGGACACGCAGCGTCGACGGTCGGCAGTGGACGACCCTTCATGGCCACATCGTCCGGCGGAAGCCGGGGTGGTGTCCAGGCCTTAGCGGCCACGGTCGGCACGAGCGTGGCAGGGTGCATCCCGGGCCGGCGCAGCTCGTCGGGAAAACGCGGTGTAGGTCGCTTCGTTGTCGAGCCAGACCGGGCGGCAACCTCGTGGTGCTGATCAACCGGGGCGAGTTGATCGCGAGCGAGTCGCCCAGCCTCTCGAAGTCGGCGTGCCTTCGAGTGACCTTCAGGCACTGGCGGCGATGCCTAACCTGAATTTCAGGATCGGTTAGTTGTGGCCGTCGCCGATCTCGTCGACGCCGAGCACGGTACGTCCGACGTTCGGACCCTCGATCCAGGTCCAGCCGGAGTCGTGCGTGATCCAGGTCTGGCCGCCGTCGCCGCCGGCGAAGCCGTGACCGGAATAGGTCGTCGACGGTGCGACGTGGAGGGCGCGCAGGTTCGCGGTGCCGACGCGCTGGACGAGCACGCGGCCGTCGGTGTCGATCCGCGCGACCGTGCCGCCGGTGCCGACCGCGAGCGCTTCGCCCGCGTGATCGATCTGGACGTCGTCGAAGCGTAGCGCCACATCGACGGCGAGCGGGGTCCAGGTCAGGCCGGCGTCGACGCTGCGCGCGAGCCCATCACCCGCGGCGATCGCGTAGGTGCCGTCGGGAGACACCGCGACCGCGCGAACCCCGGCGAGCGAGCCGCGGCGCTCGAGGCGACCCTCGGCGTAGGACCAGATGCCGCCGTCTTCGGAGACCGCGAGGACGGTGGTGCCGCGCTGCGCGGCCGACAGCCCGCGAAAGTTGGTGGTGGGATCGACGGGATCGGCGAGCTGCGTCCACTGCGCCTCGCCGGTCGCCCGGTCGGGGTTCGCCGTGAAGAACACGCCGTCGCCGGCGATGTACACGGGACCGGCATCCTGCGTCGCCATCGCATGCAGATCGGCCGTCGTGCCGAGGTCATGGCTCTCCCACGACTCGCCGGCGTCCGAGGTCTTGAGGAAGGTGCCGCGCGAGCCGGCGACCCACGCTTCATCGAGGTAGCGACACGCGATCGCGTTCAAGGTCTCGCTCGCGCCGAGGTCGTAGCCCTCGCCGAGCGTGCCGTCCCCGCTGACGTCCATCATCATGCCGTCCTCGCCAACGAACCAGCCGCCGCCGCCACCGCCGCCCTTCTTCTTGCAGCCACCGGCAACCGCCACGAGCGACACGCACATCAGCACGACCTTGATTCGCATGAGACCTCCAGTAGGTGATGTTATCTCTGGTTCGAGGTAGCTGCAGGGCGACGTCGCACGGGTGCGCGAAAAATCACGCGAACCGCAGGAGATTCCCTCAGGAAGGAAGCAGCGCTCCGATCAGTACATCCGCCCGATCGATGGCCCGCTGGGCCTTCCGGAACAGCTCCTTCGGGGCCAGCCGGCGACGGGCGTTGACGGCGCGGTCGATCTCGCGGACCGCGACCCACGCGCGGTGATGCGCCTGGACGCGCCGCCGGCTGTCGGGTGGTGCCGCGAAGCCGTCCGCGAGGTCGCTGCATGCGATGGCGAGCGTACCGACGAGATCACCGGCAGCGATCTTCGAGGCGAGCTCCGCGAGCGGTGGGGCGGCGGCGATCGCGGCACGAAACGACGGGTGATGTTCGAGCGGGTGAGGCGGGCGGCGCTTGCGCATGCAGCACGGTCTTCCACGTGGCGCGCCAGCGTGCTGGTCTCGTCGTATCGCGGCCTTGCGAGGGCCTACGGCCGAGGACCGGACACGCTGTCCGCATCGCGGCGGACATCGGACGGCGTGCGCGCCGAACGATCGACCGAACGATCGACCAGGCGATCGATCAGGGTCGCGAGCAGCATGATGGTGAGCCCGATCGCCGCCATGATGACGGTCCGCGTCCGGTTGACCATCGTGAAGTCGAGGCCAGCGGTCGCGGCCGCGCCGAGTGCCGGATACAGCAGGTAGTTGCCGCCGTCCGCGAGCCCGAGCCCGAGCGGGATCACGTTCGAGAGCCAGGTCACGACGATGCCAACGGACAGCATGCCGATCACGAGCGGCACCGTCATCGGCACCCCGGCGGCTTCGAGCACGACGACCGTGCCGACCCAGTGCAGGACACGCGATGCCATCACGAACGCGACGCCGCGACGCGACAACGGATCGCCGAAGCCGCGGATGTTCGCGTCGATCGCGCGGATGCGGTCGAGCCAGCGCGCGGCCCGCGACGACGAGATCAGCCGGGTGCGCCGCACGCCCTCGATCAGCGTGGCCAGCGCACCGCGCCGCACGACCAGCGCGAGGGCGACCGCGACGACGACGAGCAGCGCGGTACCGATCCACACCGCCAGCTCGATGCGCGCCGGCAGGTCGAGGCTGACGAGCGTCAGCGGCACGCCGATGACGATCACCGCGAGCGCGACGTAGAGCGTCGCGAGGTTGAACTTGACGATCGCCGACACCGCGGTGGTGCGCGGAACGTGCGCCATCAGCATCGTGACCTTCAACGCCTCGCCGACGGAGTTGCCAGGCGTTAGCCGGTTCAGCGCCATCCCGCTCGCCTGCGCGGCGATCACGCGCCAGTACGAGATCGGCTCGTGAACGCGCACGAACTGATGGATGCCGGCGGCGTCGCAGAACACCGACGCGAGATCGAGCACGGCCATGACGACGAACCACCAGCCCGCGCCGATCACCGCGCGCTGCATCGCGTCCCAGCCGACTCGATCGACGACGACTCCGAACGCGATCGCGCCGACGACGAGCACGAGCACGTGCACGACGTGAATCCGACCGAGCCGGGCGCGCGCCATCACGGATCGGCGGTGAGGTCGATCACGACCGGATCGTCTTCGGCGCTGACGTATGCGGTGAACGGGCGATCGCGCACGGTCAGGATGTACTCGCCCGGAACCAGTCCGTCGCGGGCGAACTCGCCGAGCGCGGTCGTCGTGATGGTGCGCGTGGTCATGCGGATCTTCGACGACTCCCAGTTGATCGGCGTGGCACCGACATCAGGCGGTGTGCGGATCTCGACGAGGATCTTGACGCCGGACTTCGGCTTGCCGCCCTCGATCACGCTGCCGTGCAGCCGGCTGTTGCGGATCCACGCGAGGTGTCCGTTCTCGACGCGCCACGGCACGTTGCGCTTCACGAGCTGCGTGATCTGGGCAGGCTTGTACGTGCGCCCGACGCTCCACACCGTGACGCCGACGCCGACGCTGATCAGCGACGCGCCATCGCGCGACCACGCGACGCGGCTCGACGCGACCTGGAGGGTCTCCTGCGACACCGCGGGTGCCTCGTGCTCGATCGGCCAGCGCGCGAGCAACCGGCCATCGACGGCGCTCGACACCGTGACCGCGGTGCCGTACTCGGCGACCGCGGCGACCAGGCTGCCGTCCCGGTTGACTCGCGCCTGCACGACGGGCTCGCCGAGGAACGATGCGTGGACCTTGCCATTCGACGTCCGCCACACGGTGACGCTGTGGTCGGCCTCGATCGTGGTCAGCCACGTCCCGCTCGGATCGATCGCCGGTTCGCGGCCGGTATCGCGGCGACGGCCGAGCAGCGCGCCCGTCTCGACGTTCCACAGGCTCACGGCATGCGCATCGTGCTCGAGTTGCTCGACCAGCGCGATCCGGGTCCCGCCGGCAGCGAACCCGATCGGGCGGAAGTTACCGATCGCCGTGACGGTCCGGATCGGGAGCTGGCTGTCGACGTTCCACAGGACCGCAGGCACTCCAGCCTCGCCCCACGTGATCGCGCGGCGGCCGTCGTCGGACATCATCACGTTGCGGGCTCCCTCGAGGATCGCGATGCGGCCGCGGGTCGCGAGGTCCCAGATCTCGCAGCGATCGGGAAACGTCACGCCGATCCGGGCGCCATCGGCCGCGAGCTTCACGGCCTCGACGCGATCGCCGACGAGCAGCCGCCCGAGGTGCTGGCCGGTCATCACGTCGACGGCCTCGAGCGCACCGGCGCTCCACGCCACGAGCACGTCGGCGTCGGTCGCGAGTGCGTACGGCGCAAGGAGCTGGCCGGCGCCCGGGTGCAGCACGGCCGTCGCGGTCGAGGTCTGCGCGATCGAGAGCGCGAGGTCGGGGCCGATACGGGTCTCGAGGACCACACGCGACCCGTCCCGCGAGATCGCGCCGACGGCGGCACCCGCCGGCAGCCTCAGCGCCGCCTGCTGCTGGCCGACGCCCCGCCAGATCTGGATGCGGCCGTCACCACGCGCCGCTGCCAGGCGCTGGCCGTCGAACGAGAACCGCGCATCCTTGCCACGCACCGAGTCGAGGCTCGCGAGCAGCGCACCGGACCAGGTGTCCCAGACCTTGACGCGGCCGCCGACGCCGACCGTCGTGAACATGCGTGCGACCGGTGGCGCGAAGTGCGCGTTGATCACGATGTCGCCGTGGTGCACCGAGGTGAGGAG
This sequence comes from Kofleriaceae bacterium, assembly GCA_046590445.1. Lineage (GTDB taxonomy): Bacteria > Myxococcota_A > Polyangia > Haliangiales > Haliangiaceae > JABFXX01. The sequence goes on along the minus strand of JBKJUF010000754.1, from coordinate 1,818 downwards.
CCCGCCGGTGCGCACGTTCCACACGTTGCCGATGCCGTCGTGGCCGGTCGTGAGCAGGAGCGTGCCGTCGGGGCTGAACACGCACTTCCACACGGCATCGGTGTGACCTGCGAGCGTGTGCACGAGCCCGCCCGTGCGCGCGTCCCACAGCTTGGTGCGGCCGTCCTTGCCGCAGGTCACCGCGAGCGAGCCATCCGGCGAGACATCGCCGCCGATCACGAAGCTGCCGTGATCGCGCTCGCCGAATGGCTTGCCGGTCTCGACGTCCCAGCCCCTTCCCTTGCCCTCGAGCGTCACCGTGAGCAGCATCCGACCGTCGGGCGTCAGCAGGCCGTAGAGGTTGCGGAACACATCTTCACTCGCGACGATCCGGCGGAGCGGGCGCTGCGCGGCGACGTCCCAGATGATCGCGATCCCGTCGTAGCCGGTGGTCGCGACGCGCGCGCCGTCGGGCGTGAACGTCAGCCGCGTGATGTGCGCGCCGTGATCGAGCGTCGCGCGCAGCGCGCCCGTCGTGAGGTCCCAGATCCGCGCGGTGCCGTCCTCGCCCCACGTCGCGATCGCGTCGTGCTTCGGCGAGAACCGCACGCTATCGAAGTCGTTCGCGGCTCGATCGAGCTGGAGGCCCGCGGATGCGCCCGGTGGGGTGACCACGCGCTTGACGGCCTGGAACTTCGCGACCTCGTGGCCGTTGTCGAGGCGCCAGACCTTCGCGATGTCATGACAGCCGGCGGCGATGTAACGGCCAAGCGGATCGAACTCGACGCTGCGGACGTTGCCGCCGCAGTCGAGCGTGCGCTCCGACGACGCGAAGCCCGAGAGCGCGCTACCGAGCAGGAACTGCAGCGTCGGGCCGTCGCCGCCGCGCTGGTAGGCCTCGTGGAGGTAGGCGAGGGCGCGCTGGGTGTTGCCCGCGAGCAACTCGACGCGGCCCTTCTCGAGGATCAGCTCGCGGACGATCGCGCGCGCCTCGGCTCGCGACGTCACGATGTTCGCGATCGCGATCGTGCCCACGCTTGCCAGCACGACGAACGCGAACGCCGAAACGGTGACCGCCGCGCGGTGCCGGCGGAGGAACCGGCGGACCAGCTCGAACCGCGAGTACGCGTGAGCCTCGACGAGACGCCCGGTCTGGAACCGCTTGAGCTCCTCGGCGAGCTCGCGTGCACTCGGGTACCGCGCGTCGGGATCGCGCGCCATCGCCTTGCCGAGGATGCTGACCAGATCGCGCGGCGTGCCGGGCGCGACCTCCTCGATCGGCGGCGGCGGTGCGGTCTTGACGGCGCGCAGCAGCTCGCGCGCGGTCTTCGCACGGTACGGCGGCGTGCCGGCGAGCAGGTGATAGAGGATCGCACCGAGCGCGTACACGTCCGCGCGTTCGTCGACCGGGACCGCGTGTGCCTGTTCGGGAGGCATGTACGCGGCGGTGCCGATCACCGCGCCGACCCCGGTCAGCTGCTCGGAGCTTGCCTCGGGCGACGGGTAGGACTCGTCAGCGTCGTCGCTCGCGCTGTTGTCCGCGAGATCCTTCGCGAGGCCCCAGTCGATCACCACCGTCTCGCCGTATGCGCCGACCAGCACGTTCGATGGCGTGAGGTCGCGATGGATCACGCGCTTGCCGTGCGCGAACGCGACGGCCTCGGTCGCCGCGATCACCGCGGGAAGTAGCGCGAGCCGCGCGGCCGGAGACTTCGCCGAGCTGATCGCATCCGCGAGCGTCCGGCCGGAGACTTCGCCGTTCTACTCGATGCGCATGGTCGACGGCCGGACGCTCGCGGATGCGATCAGGTCGGCGAAGTCCCTGGCCGCGCGGCTCGC
>JBKJUF010000128.1:0-32175 GCA_046590445.1 Kofleriaceae bacterium | reverse complement strand
GCCGTTCGAGATGAAGCTCTTCTTCACCTGAACCTTGTCCTTCTTCTTCTCGACGTAGTCCCAGCGCATCTTGCCGGGCTTCATCAGCCACACGCTGCCATCGCTGGTCTTGGTGCTCCCGAACGTGTTGTTCGTGACTGACTGACGAAACTGCGCCGACACCTGCTTGATGCCCGCGTAGAACTTCTGGACCTCGCCGACCACCGACGTCGCCGTGGGCGCAGCGGCGGGCGTCGGGGCTGCAGCGGCAGAGCCGGCCGCGGCTCCAGCGCCGGGTGCGGCGACGAGCGGGATGGATACGATTTGCTGCGCCGGTGCGGGTGCGTGCGCGGCAAGCCAGCTGCGGGTAAGGATTCCGATGATGTCGATCATTTCAGGCTCCGAAGGGCGCCAAACCAGCGCCTCGTTGGTTCAGACGCATGGCGAGGGCGGACGATTCATGGATGAGACCCCATGAGTCTCGCTTAGTTGCAATGTAACGTAGTGTGAATGAAATGCATCGTGCTCCTGCTGGTACTTGCGGCATGCAAGCACGGGAGTACGCCTGCAACGACCGATATCCAGGATGTCCATACGACGCTGGCCGACGACACGGAGCCGGCACCTTCCTATGACACGGCGGCGCTTCAGAAGGCACTGATCGCCGAGCGCGCTGGCGAGGCCCGCGATGAGAGCCTGGTTGCCGACGCAAGCGATCCCGACAAGCTCCGCGTCGCGATGGCAGACCTTGCCGTCCGTCGCCGCTTCATCAGGATGCTCGAGCTGTGCGAGACCACGCAGCGGCTTTGCCCGCCGCGCCTGGACGATCCGGCGTGGCCCTACACCGCGGACAGCGAAGGCGACCCCCAGCTCGAGGTCCCGCTGCGCTTCGATCTCGCGAGCTGGCAACAGGTGACCATGGAGCTGCACGGCCGGTCCTGCGCCTGCCGCACGCTCGCGTGTCTCGACTCGATGGAGGTGGCGATCAGCCGCCTCGAGACGCGCCCGACCAGTGACGTCCAGGCCGATGACACCGCGGTTCTCGAGATCACGCTCGCGCGCGAGTGCCTGGCGCGGCTGCGCGGCAAGCGCGCACTGCCGAAGATCGCGACCGACTAAACACCCACCTCTGGCGGGCGAGCAAATGGCTACTGGTTCCTAGATCACCTCGAGCGTGGCCTGCACGATGGGATTGCCGTAGCCCTCGACGCCGGGTGCCCAGCCGCCGGTGCGGACCAGCAGGTTCGGCACGGGCCGCACAGAGCCCACGCCGTGGGTGTGACCGCACAACACGGTGATCTGCTTGTCGGGCCACGCGCGCGCGTACTCGGCGAGGACCTCGCCCGTTGCGATGCACGTGAACCACGGGAGCCACGCGGGCTCGGACTGCGCGCCGTCGTAGATGCACGCCTCGGCAAACGGCGGCACGTGCGTCACCACCAGCAAGTGCTCACTCGGTGGCGCGCTTGCGAGTAGCTCGCCGAGCACGAAGGCCTCGGTGGTGCCGAATTCTCGAAGCCGCTCGATGCGGGCGACGCGATCGTAGCGAAGCTCGGCCAGCTCCTCGATCAGCTGCCAGTCGGAGAGCTGCACCGTCGAGGTCAGGTCCCCGCATCGCGCGTCGCCCCAGCCATCGACGCCGAGCAGCACGGTCTTCTCCGTGAGCTGGACTGCACCCTCGCCGGGCAGCCACCCCGGTGGCAGGGCAGGGCGCACACGGCGCAGGCTCGACCGGTAGTAGTCGTGGTTGCCAAGCACGTAGTAGATGGGCGCGATCGCGCGCAGCTCGTCGACGAATCGGCCGACCGAGTCGCTCTCGCCGATGTCGCCGCTGACCAGCAGGACCTCTGGCGCCTCGTGCTTGACGCGGTCGTAGAACGCCTGGAGAGCGAGCGGCCGCATGAAGTTGAGGTGAATGTCCGTGAGCCATGTGGCTCGCACGCCAACGAGCATACCTTGCGCTACCATCGGGGGGCGATGGCGACCCGGATGAGCTGCGACGTTCGCGGCGATCAGCTCTTTCTAGAGGGTGTGATCGACGAGAACGCGAACTTGCTCGATATCGTGGGCCGCGCCCGCAACAACAAGCTCATCCTCGACCTCGCCGGCATCACGTTCATCAACTCGATCGGCGTCCGCGAGTGGATCCGCATGCAGCAGGCGGCCGCCAAGATCGGCGTGGCAATCGAGCTGCGCCGGGTCTGCGAGCCGCTCGTGCACCAGCTCAATATCGTACCGGCCACGCGCGGCGTCTCGATGGTGACGTCGTTCTACGCGCCCTACGAGTGCGAGAACTGCGGCAACGAGCAAGATGTCGTGCTCGACGTCCGGCTGCACGGCTCTGCGCTCGCGAAGATGCAGGCGCCGCCGATGCCATGCCCGGACTGTCGCCGGCCGCTCGTGTTCACGGCCCCGCCCGAGCTCTACTTCACGTTTCTCACCGGCGGCTAGGCGCTGGCCGAAAGCACTTCGCGCTTGTTCGTGTGGTCCGGCGGGCTGACCACGCCCTGCTTCTCCATCTCCTCGACCAGACGCGCGGCGCGGTTGTAACCGATGCGCAGCTGGCGCTGGACCCACGAGATCGACGCGTTGCGCGTGGTCGTCACGATGAACACGGCCTTGTCGTACATATCGTCGCCGCTCTTGTTGCCGGGGGAACCGCCCCCAAAGCCGCCTTCGCCTTCGCCCTCGTCCTCGCGCGGCTTGACGATGTCGAGGTTGTAGACCGGGCGCCCCTGCGTCTTGAGGTGATCGACGACGCGATGGATCTCGCTCTCGTCGACGTAGCAGCCGTGCAGACGAACGGGCGACGCGCCGCGATCGGAGAACAACATGTCGCCCGCGCCGAGCAGTGCCTCGGCCCCGTTCTGATCGAGGATGGTGCGCGAGTCGGTCTTCGAGGCGACCGAGAACGCAATCCTCGACGGGAAGTTCGCCTTGATGAGGCCGGTGATGACATCGACCGACGGACGCTGCGTGGCGAGGATCAGGTGGATGCCGGCCGCACGCGCCTTTTGGGCGATGCGAGCGACGCTGGTCTCGACTTCCTTCGGCGCGCACATCATGAGGTCAGCGAACTCGTCGATCACGACGACGATGAACGGCAGCTTCTGCTGGTGGATGGCGAGGTCGACCTTGTCGCGTGCATCAGCGGCTTCCGGTGAGTCTGACGACACGCACTTGTCGACGTCTTCCTCGAGCGCTCGTGCCGCGGCATCAGCGGCTTCGCGCAGCTTCTCGGCTTCGACCTTGGCGAGCGTCTTGGCGATCTTCTCGTTGTACGACGCGATGTCACGCACGCCCATCTGCGCGAGCAGATCGTAGCGACGCTCCATCTCCTCGACGGCCCAGCGCAGCGCCAGGTTTGCCTTCTTCGGATCGGTCACGACCGGCAGCAGCAGGTGAGGGATGCCCTCGTAGATCGAGAGCTCGAGCATCTTGGGGTCGACCATGATCATGCGCACCTCTTCAGGCGAGCAGTGATAGAGCAGCGACGTGATCATGGCGTTGACGCCGACCGACTTGCCGGAGCCCGTCGTACCGGCGACGAGCAGGTGCGGCATGCGGGCCATGTCGACGACGAAGGGCGCGCCCTCGATGTCCTTGCCGATCGCCATCGGGAGGCGGTGTCGCCCCTTGCGGAACGCTTCGTCGGCGAGGATCTCCTTGATGAACACCTTCTCGCGCGTCTTGTTCGGCACCTCGATACCGACAGCCGCTTTGCCCGGAATCGGCGCGACGATGCGAACCCGCAGCGCCTCGAGCGCGAGCGCGAGGTCATCGCTGAGGTTGACGATCTTGTTGACGCGCACGCCGGGCGCGGGGGCGAACTCGTACATCGTGACGACCGGGCCGGGCCGGATCGCGACGACGTCACCCTTGACGCCGTAGTTCTCGAGCGTCTGGGTCAGCTTCGCCGATAGCTCGAGCATCGCGGACTTGTCGATCGTGTTCTGCGAGCTCGCGTCGTAGTTGAGGAGCTGGATCGAGGGCAGCTGGTAGTCGCCCTCGCCGAGCTTGATGAAGGTCTGGCGCTCGGCCTCGGCGGCCTTCTCCTTCGCGGCCATCTCCGCCTTGTCGGCGTGCTTGAACCGCGACTCGACGATCAGCGGGCCACCGCCCGGCTCGGGCGCCGGCGTGGTCGTCGCGACGAGCGCGGCCGCCGCGGCCGCCGCGGCATCCGCCTTGACGTCCTCGGGATCGGGAGCCTGCGTACCGGCGGCCATCCGCGGGCGCTTCGGCTGCTTGGGCCGCAGCTCGATCACGTCGGCCATGCCGTCCTCGGCGGCGATTGGTCCCGGCGGCGCGAGATCGATCTCGGTGTCCTGCACGGCCTTCTTCTTCGCGCGCTTCTTGTCGGCTGCGCTGGCGCCGCGCTCGATGATCATCGGCTCCGCGGCGTGCTCGTCGTCGCCGACCTCGAGCACGTCCTCTTCGTCGACGTCCTCGTCGTCATCATCGCCACGCTCGCGGTCCGGCAGGATCGCGCGGAACACGTCCGCCCAGAACCCCGCGAACGCGTAGAGCCCCGCGCGCGCGCCGGCGAACGCAAAGCCGAAGGCGCGGCCGATCGCGCGCAGCACGTCGCCCATCCGCAGCGGCGTCGCAACGACCACCGCGACCACGAGGCCGACCGCGCCGAGCAGCGCGGTACCCGCAGTGCTGATCATCGCGCGCGTGACCTCCGCGAGGTGCTCGCCGATCGCGCCGCCCGGGCCATGGCCGACGACCCGATACCCGGGCGCGACGAGGTGGACGAGCGTCGCGAGCGAGACAACGCCGATCATCACGCCGACCGTCACCACGATCGGCATCACTGGCTCGCGCTCGAGCAGCGTGCGGATCGCGGCGACCACCGCGAGGGCGATCAGCGCGTATCCGCAGAGCCCGGCGAGCCCGTAGAACAGGCCCGCGGTCGCCTTGCCGAACGGCCCCATGACGAGCGCCCCGGCCTGAAGCGAGATCATCGCGACCAGCAGGAACAGCCCGACGCCCAGCCCGACGACCCCCAGCACCTCGCGGCGCCGATCCGCAGGACTGACGGATGTGTCTTTGATCTTTCGGTTTTTTGACATGGGTTGGTCCTGAGGCTCCCAGGACCACCTTATCCTACATTGTAGCCATTCAGCGGCCCAACTTTTTCGCCTCCGGCTCGACCACCGGCCCGTCGCGATCTCCATCGCATCGAGCACGACGTTGCTATGCTTCACCGGTGCTGTTCTTCGAGGAGGTGCTCGTCCTCTTGCGAGACGGCGGCGTCCGGTTCGTCATCGTCGGTGGCACCGCGGTCATCCTGCATGGCGTGCCGCGCACGACCGCCGATCTCGATCTCGTGGTCGACATGGAACCGGCAAACCTGAGACGCCTGGTTTCGGCGATGAACCGGCTCGGCTATCAACCTCACGCGCCGGTCGATGCATCCGACCTGTGTGATCCCGCCCAGCGCACCGCCTGGATCGTCGACAAGGGAATGCGCGCGTTCACCTTCCAGTTGCCGGGACATCCGCTCGCGGACATCGACATCCTGATCGATAGTCCGCTCGACTTCGCCGAGCTCTCGAGTCGGGCCGAGCGCGTGGATGCCGGGGGACTGATGCTGCGGATCGCGAGCATCGAAGACCTGATCCAGATGAAGGAGCTCGCCGCGCGCGATCAAGATCTCGCCGACGCGGACGCGTTGCGCCGCCTGCTCGAGGATCGCCGCCGTGGCTGACCCGAGCCGAAAGCGCGGGTGCACGCACGTCTATTCGATCGAACAGCTGCGCGCGTTTCGTGACGTACCTGCCGTCGACAAGCTCCGCTGGCTCGAGGGCATGAGGCGTTTCCTCGAGCGCTCGCTGACGCCCGAGAAGATCGAGATCATGCGGCGCTTCCGTCGCGGCGATCTGTAGCGACGTAGGGCGGCTTGGTCAGGCGTTCGGTACGACCTGGACGGGTGTTGTATCGGTGCGGGCCTCGCTGGCTGCCCTGTCGCCCATGAAAGTTGCCCGGGTGATCACGGCGTCGCTAAGCTCCCGGCGATGGGCCACGGCACGCTCGCACGCGCGGTCTTCGCGGTCGGCGTCGTCGCTGCCGCACCGCTCGCGCTTGCGCAAAAACCTGTCGAGCCGGGCGGAATTCCCGCGGGATTCGAGCGCGTCGAGATCGCCGACCTCACGTTCACGATGCGGGACGACGCGTTCAGCACGATCGCCACCGACCCCTTCGATTCGCGCGTCGCATATGTCGGGACGTATCAGGGGCGGTTCTACAAGACGGCGGACCGCGGCCGCACGTGGGCCGAGTCGACGATCATTCCCGCGCAAGGTCGGCTGTGGGCCACACCAGGCAGCACGATCTTCTTCGGCGGGGTTCGCGGCGGTGGCGCCGGCCGCAGCTCGCTCGACCTCATTGGCGAGAGCGGCTATCCGATCGATATCAACCGCGTTCCGTCGCAGCTGAGCCGCCTGCTTCCGTCGTCGGCCCCACGCGACGTGCTCGCGGGCGAGAGCGCGATCAGCGCCAGTGGCGGCGGCGGCTCGCTCGGCGTCGGATTATCCGATCGGTCGCCGCGGCTGTCGCTCTACACGGCCTCGCGCGGTCGCCCCGTGCCGACGCTGAATCGCGTGAGATTTCTCCTCGATAGCTCGTTGCGCGGCACCGCGATCCTCAACCTCGCCGTCGATCCGAGCGATCGCCGCCGCATCTTCGCGGCCACCGTCAATGGTCTCTACAAGTCGGCCGATGGCGGCGACTCGTGGTCGCGCAGCTTCGCCGGCCTGACGTCGGGCGAGCGCACCGCGAACCGCATCGCGATCCGTCCGGGCGAGCCGAAGCTGATGATGCTCGGGACCACCGGTGGCGCGTATGCCTCGATGGACCAGGGCGATACCTGGAGCAAGCTGACGACCGTCGGCGGCATCGTCAACGACATCGCGTTCGACACCACAGACCCGCGCTTCATCTACCTCGCGACCAACAGCAACGTGCTGCGGTCGATCAACGGCGGCCTGAGCTTCGGCCCGATCTACTACTCGAGCTTTCCTGCCGAGGCCGACGTCAGGAGCATCGTCATCGATCCGTTCGACGTCGCGACCGGCTACATCGCGACGGCGCGCGGCGCATTCGTCACCCGCAACCTGCGCGATCCAACCGTCACCTGGACCCCACTCGAAGGCGTCCAGAGCATCCTCACCGTCCTCGGGCTCGGCGCGTGTTCCGAGCACCGCGGTCACCTCTACGCGCGCACACGCCTCGAGCTGTTCACGATCAACTACGGCGCGGCCGGTCCAGAGAGCGCGATCATCGAGAGCTGGGACGGTGGGCAGACCTGGCACCAGCTGTTCACCGGTCACGGCAACGGGGTCTCGGAGGCGTTCATCACCGACTCCAAGGATCCCGATCAGCTGTGGATCGGCTGGTCGACGGCGCTGCACTACCTCGAACGCGTCGTGACCACCAAGGTGGCACCGGCCCGGCCACGCGCGCGTGACCTCGGACCTCCAGGGCCGCCCGTCGGCGAGGTCATCCTCGCGGCGAACCGCCACCACGGCCTCGAGATGCGCGACTACTCGAAGCGGCTCAGTCGACCCCTGGCGTGGCGCATCATGCCGCGGAAGCTCGACGTGACCGCGACCTACCAGCAGTGGTCCGCGGGCGGCATCCAGGACGACCAGCAGTTCACGGCGAGTCGGTATTTTCAGGTCCTCGACGCCAAGGAGTGGCGGGTGATGGTGTGGGCGTCGTGGAGCCTGCCCGATTTCGTGTACTCGCCGAACTCGGTGCCGATGTTGCGCCAGCGGGTGACCGTCCTCAACGACGAGCTCCGCCTGCGGGTGATGACCACCATCCATCGCAGCTACGGCGAGCTCGTGCGCCTCCGCGCGCTCCTCGCGATGACGCCGCTCGACGTCAAGACGGAGGTCATCTACCGGCTCCGCATCGAGCAGCTCGAAGCCATCGTCGATCTGGCATCCGGCGGGTACCTGACCCGCTGGCAGAAGAAGAAACCGAGGAGAACCGAATGAAGTCACGAATCCCGCTGCTGCTCGCCACCTGCATGTCGATCGCGTCCCCGGCCGCCGCCGATGACGAGGTCGACAAGATCATGGCGCGCTTCGAGAGCGAGCCCTCGATCCGCCAGGTTCAGGTCGCGGCCATCGAGTACTACAACGTCAGCCCCGACACGATCCGCTCGCTGCGCTCGAAGGCGCGGCGCAAGGCGCTGATGCCCGGCCTCAGCATCGGCGGCGCGACGTCGCGGCAGAGCTCGGCGCTCGCGGTCGACGACATCATCTATCGCCCGGTCGGCGTCGCGCGGTTCGAGGATCAGAACGGCGTCTACTTCGGGCTGAGCGCGAACCTCACGTGGAACCTCGACAAGCTCGTGTTCAACGCCGAGGAGCTCGACGTGATGTCGCTGATCGGCATCCAGGACGGCATCCAGCGCGAGGTCACGACGCTCTACTACGTGCGCCGGCGGCTCCAGATCGAGCAGCTACTCAGCCCACCGAGCACGGTCGGGGCCCGGGTCAACGCCGAGCTCCGGCTCGAGGAGCTCACGGGGCTTCTCGATGCCTATACCGGCGGGTTCTTCTCGAAGTCGGTCAAGAAGGGCAACAAGCGCGGCGGCGAGTAGTCGCTACGGAAAGATCGTGAGCGTGTACTTGCCGGTGCCGCCGTCCTTGAACGAGTAGATCTTCAAGTAGTACGTGCCGGTCGCGGCCGCGACGTAGGTGAACTCCTCGACGCCCGTGGTCGTCGCCGATCGCGCGACCGAGACCGTGGAGTTGCTCTCGGCGGCCGCAGGCGTCTGCAGCTTCATGTCGAGATCGATGAGCGTCGAGGTGAACGTCGCCTTGACGTGGAGCGACCGGCCTTGCTGGAGGAAGAATGCGAACCAGTCGTCGCGGCACGGGCATATCGAGAGCGGGTACGTGCCATCGGCGACCATCGGGACGAAGAACGGCACCCAGTTGGGACCGAAGCCGTCGTCGACGCACCCGTTACACGTGGGCTCGCACTCGTCCGTGTAGCCGTTGCAGTTGTCGTCCTTGTCGTTCGTGCAGTTGTTGCTCGCATTGTCCTCGGCGACGCAGACCGGCTGCTCCATCCCGAGGCACTGTGGCGCGGACGGGATCGGCGCGGCGGGATCCTTGGTGACCGTGATCTCCGTCGATGGCGAGATCAGGCCGTTCTTGAGCGCGTAGACCGTGAACGACGTCGGTCCGGTCGCTTCGAGCGGGGCATCGATGCAGAAGCCTCCCGCCGGCAACACCGGCGCGACGACCGGGTCGCCGGGCCCGCCCTTGACGACGACGCGTGCGCCAGCGGTCGTACCGCGGACTGCAACGGTGCCGCGTGGCGTGGTCAGCGGGGTTTCGCTGATCGTCGGTGGGTCGAGCATCGCGGTGCCCGTACCCGCGTCGTCTGGCTTGTTCTCGCCTGGACGTTCGGCCGAGCAACCCCACCCGAGCGCGGCGATCGCGGTGACCACCCAGCCGATGGTTCGAAGCTTGATTGCGACCATTGTGACTATGGTGCACCACAAGGCGCGATCAAGCACTCGGCTTCGGGCAGCGAGGACTTCGGAAACGGCGAGCAGGTCTCGCCCTGGGCGAGCTCGAGCGACCACAGGTAGTCGAAGAACTGGGCCTCGGCGACGACCTCGGCATTGCCACAGAGGTTGTACGCGACGATCTTGCCGGGAATCGCGGTCCGGGTGACCTGGCGGTAGAACACGCCGAAGCGGCGCGGCAGGATGAGGCCGGTGAACATCAGGGACTTCGACTCGGCGGACGACACCGCCCAGAAGTCAGAGCCACCCTTCGAGACATTGTGTGACTGAGTCGACGTGGTCGCCCACGACTCGGTGTCGGACTCGCTGAAGTCACCACCAACCGAGCGGCTATCGCTGTAGCCCCAGTTGTGGTCGTTGCGGATGCCGCCGGTGACCGTGGAGCTGAGGCTCGCCTCGGCGAGGCCGAAGATGGCTGCCTTCGCGCCGCCGGTGACCGATGCCGAGGCATCCCAACCAAAGCCCCAACCCTCGGTCTCGGTGTGCGTCACGTTCCAGTTGACGCTGTTGGTGCGGGTCGTCGAGCCACCGGTCATGTTCGAGACCGAGTCGAGCCACGACTCGTCCCAGTTGATGCCGAGCGTGCGCGTGCGGGTCTCGGTGACGGTCTCGGTGTAGGAGACCGTGCTGCCGTTGGTGTCGCCGCCCGAGAGGCAACCGGAGTCCGGCTTGGCGGGCTCGATCTGCGCGATCATGACCTCGCCGGTGTCGATGTACTCGATGGGGCGGTGGACGCCGATCACGAGGTTCATGGTGCGCTCGATGCCATCGGTGCCCATCGCGCGGACGGCGAAACCTGCGAGGTAAAACGACTCGCCCGCGGGGACCGGCGCGAAGTAGAACTCGCGGTCGGCGCCGAAGCTGTCGGTCGAGGCCTTGGCCAGCGTGCGGTACACGCGCGGCGGCTGGTTCCGGTTCTCGCCCGCGATGATGTAGGTGAAGTTGACCGGCGTGAAGCCGAGCGCTTCGACCGAGATCTTGTACGCAAAGCCACCGAGGACGCGCTTCGCGGGCTCGTCGCACGCGGCGTCGAGCGGCTGGAAGTCGCGGACGATGATGCTCGGGCCGAACTTCAGGGTGGCCGGCATCGGGAGCGACTCGGCCTCTTCGCGGTCGCCATCGATGTTGGTGACGTTGACGGCGGTGACCGTACCGGTGAACTCACCGAGCTGATCGCCATCCTTGCCGGTGAACGGATTCGTGTAGGGACCGACGAACGGCCACACGATGCGGTTGCCATCGGCCCACCGGGTCTTGATGCGCTGGTCGACCGCGTACGTCTTGCCGGCGTCCGACTTGAACTGGCCCTTGAAGACGACCTCCGAGTGGCCGGAATTGGTGTTGTTGACGAAGTTGCCGCCGATGAAGTCGAGACCCTGACCGATGGTGATCTGGTTGGTCGACAGCGCCAGCAGCGTCGGCACCGGGGTCTCGCCTTCGCCCGTGCCGCCAGCACAGGAAGCCAGGACCGCGGTCGTCGTGAGGGCGATCAGTCGGTTGAGCTTGCGCATGATGTCCCAGGCTTCAAGAACCGAACCAAGATCGGGTGGTCCCATTCGGTACGCTGGCACCCACTTCCGCTGTCCTTGGCACAGGTTAGGCACCTGTCCCACTGGCTACCAGGGTCGCCAGTCCCCGGCATGGACGCTGGCCTGGGCATCGTCTCCTCGCTGCCCACAAAACGAGGCAGCAGCGTTGCGAAGCTCAACGGCAGGCGTCGTGCGTCGCTTCGATCGAGTCGACCGCGATCGTGCCGGCCACGTTGATGACCCGTATGTAGATGGCGGAGTTGAAGTCCGACACCGCGACGTCGACCTCGTTCGTCATCGGGGTCAGATCCCCGGCGTAGCGAAACTCCATCTCCGACGTCGCGACGTGGATGATCGCGGATGCCCCGCTCGCGACGGTCGCGTGGATCTTGAGATCGGTCCCATTTGCGTCGGTGACGCCGCCCAGCCCGATGAAGCCGACGGTGATGACGTGGTTCGCCATCAGCGAGACCGCCATCCCATCCGGAGCGCCGAGCGCCGCGGCTCCGTTGGAGAGCGCGGTCGGAAACACATCGACGAGCAGATCTGCGAACGGACCGCTGCACGCGCCATCGAGCCCGCGATCGGCGTCGGTGATCGTGGGGAGATCGGCCTTGCACGCTCCCGACAGCGCGAGCACGCCGACGATCGCCGCGGTGGCGCTGCGCGTCATCGCGGACCGCCCGCCTTGGCCGGCCGCTTCACGCCGAGGTAGACGGTGCTCCACAGCTGCACGGCATTCGACTCGTCGGTGTGACCGGCGCCTTGCCCGAACGGCGCGAGCACGATGCGGCGATCCTTGACGTCCCAGGTCCACAGCTCGCCGGTGCGCTGCTCGGCGGTCGCGTCGATCACGGTCCACAGCGCCTGCTCGGCCTGCGCCAGCGTGGTCACCGTCGCCAGCGGGAGATCGCTGCGTGCGAGCTGGCGGGCGAGACCCGCGGCGAGCATCGCTTGCTGCCACGACCACACGACCGCGCCGTGGTAGTGGCCGCGCGAGAACAGATCGCGCAGCTTCGGATCGGTCACGAACGCCGGGTTCGCGACGACCATCCCGACCGGCGTTCGCAGGCCGGCGGGGAACGCACGCGTCAGCCGGCTGGCGACCTGCGCGAGATACTCGGGTGATGGCGACATGAACAGCAGCACGAAGCCGTCGTCGGTGTGCATGACGGGGATCGGCGCGCCGGCGGCATCGAGCGACAGCGCGTGGAACACGAGCGGTCCCTGATTCTTGATCGACGCGAGTGCCTCACCCGCATCGATGCCCTGCGACGTCGCGTACTCCGAGAGCCTCGCCGTGGCGACCGCCTCGGGGATCTCGACGCGAAACAGCGCCGCGGCGCCCTGCCACGCCGTCGCGAGCCGGCGCGCATTCGCAGCCGCAGTCGCCTTGGCGCCGAGCAGCGGGCTCTCGTAGAGGCGGGCCGCGGCCTCGAGTGCAGCGGGGACGAGCGCGACGTTGATATCGAACGCGTAGCGACCATGGCCCAGGCCGATCTCGGAGTCGCGCCACTCGCCGACCGGGATGCCGGGCATCAGCGCGACCAGTGTCGTCGGACCCGGCTTGTCGGCGAACGGCGTCGCCCGCTTGATCACGAGGTCGAGGTTGCGCTCGAGCGCGGCGGCGTAGCTGTGGCCTGCGGTCGTCTTGCGATCGAGGAACTGCTGCGCGCGTGCGCGGCCGGTCTCGGTGTCGAGCAAGTACGAGACCAGCACCGGGCCGAGCAGGAAGTCGTCGTCGACCATCTTGTAGTCGTAGATCGGCGCGTTCAGATCCGCGGGGCGCGACTTCTCTGCGAGGTGGCGCAGCGTCGCGAAGTCGCCGATGTCTTCCTCGTGCGCGACGTCGCCGTCGGGCGCGAGTCCATCGAGCACGGAGCCGAGCGCGGCCTCGGTGACGTCGGGCTGGAGCACCGGCAGCAGCAGCCGGACCGACAGCAGCGTGTCGCGGCCGAAGTACGTCAGGAAGCGCCACGAGCCGGCGAGCAGCTTCTCCTGGTAGCTGAGAAACGCGAGGGCACGAAGATCTCGCTCGCTCGAGGCGGTCGCGCCGGTGACGAGCTTGCCCATCGGGATCGGCGTCAGCGGGTCGTCGTCGGCGAGCGCGGTCGCGTGGACGCGGATCGTGCCGCCCTTCGCCGCGGCGAGCAGCACGACGCGGTCACCCTCGACGATCGCGGTCGTGCCGTCGCGGGGCTCGAGGATCAGCTCGACGTGATGCTTGCCGTCGGCGGTCGTGCGCCGCAGGACAACCGGCGGGCCGGGCTGGGTCTGATGCGCGGTCTCGGGCGGCGCGGTCCCGTGATGCGCGAAGTCGCGGATGGTGCGAATGCTCCCGAGCACGGCGCCGCGCACCGCGAGCCGATCGGTGTTCGCGGTCAACACCACGCCGACGCCGCGCATCCGATCCGCGCGCTCGACGCCGGCGAGCTCACCGTCGACGGCGAACTGCACCGGCACGGCGACCTTGTCGAACCACACGCCGATACCCGTGTTGCCCGCCGGGAACGCAACGATCAGCCGGGGATCGAGGCCCGAGCTCACGAGGACGTGAGCGGCGATCGGTCCGCGCCGGAAGAAGTGATTGCTGATCGCGCCCTCGTGGATCGCGAACGCGAGGGTCTCGGCGGGTGCGGGCACGACTGGCTTCGCGGGTGTACTCGGTGACGAGCAACCGGGCCCCAGGGCAACCATCAACGCGACCATCAACACGACGAGCAATGCGACCACGCGAGCAGGACCGGCGATCATCGCGCGATGGTACTCCGCGGCTGCCGGTCCGTACCAATTCAAGAGGCGCTACGCGCCGAGCGCGATCGCTTCGATCACTTTGGGCCCGGACGCAGCGTCGCGGCCTCGGCCTCGGGGTCCGGCCCCGCGAGCTGCTCGAGCGACTTTTGCTCGGCGTTCTCGGCGAGGAAGATCGCGACGATCGATGCGACGATCATCAGCCCGGCCGCGAAGATGTACCCGGTGAACAGCGCGCCGCGCTCTCCCGAGCCGATCAGCTGCGAGAAGATCAGCGGGGCGAGCACGCCGGCGCCGGTGCTGACCGCATAGAACAGCGAGATCGCCATGCCGCGCAGATCGACCGGAAACAGCTCGCTGACCGTCAGGTAGGCCGACGAGGCCGCGGGTGACGCGAAGAAGAACACGATGCACCAGGCGAGCGTCTGGGTCTCGGCGGTGAGCCGGCCCTGCACGAACAGGATGCCGGTGATGATCAGCGTGATCCCCGACAGCGAGTACGTGCCGACGATCATCTTGCGACGACCGATCGTGTCGAAGAACCGCCCGAGCAAGATCGGCCCGAGGAAGTTGCCGACCGCGAACGGGATGATGTAGCGGCCGAGGCTATCGTTCGGGACCTTGTAGTAGGTGCTGAGGATCAGCGCGTACGTGAAGAAGATCGCGTTGTAGAAGAACGCCTGGCTGATCATCAGGACGAGGCCGAGGATGCTGCGTCTCCGGTGCTGCTTGAGCAGCACGCGCGCGATGTGGCCGAAGCCGGCGGGACCGGTGGCCTTGACGTTCACCATCGGCGCCGGTTCGAGTGGCACGGCCCCGGGTTTCTTGCGGGCCACGCGTTCGATCTCGGTCATGATCGCTTCGGCCTCGCCGACCCGTCCCTGCAGCAACAGCCAGCGTGGACTCTCGGGCATGTTTCGCCGCACGAGCAGGACGACGATCCCGAGGATGCCTCCGAGGCCGAACACGATCCGCCAGCCATAGGAGATCGGTAACGTGTGCAGGATGAAGTCCGAGAACACGCCGGCGACCGCCACGCCGAGCCAGTAGCTGCCGTTGATCGCCAGATCGACTTGGCCGCGCACCCGTGCCGGGATGAGCTCGTCGATCGCCGAGTTGATCGCCGCGTATTCGCCGCCGATGCCCATGCCGGCGAGGAACCGGAACGCCGCGAACATCCAGAAGTTCAGCGCGGTGCCCGACAGCGCGGTCGCGCCGAGGTAGAGCCCGAGCGTGATGAGGAAGAGCTTCTTGCGGCCGTACTTATCCGTCCACCGCCCGAACAGCAGCGCGCCGACGACCTGGCCGAGCAAGTAGATGCTGTGCGACGCGCCGGCTTCGGTCGCGGTCAGCGCGAGCGTCTCGGGGAGCTTGAGGATCGGCGTGAGCCCGCCGACGAGCTGGGCCTCGAGACCGTCGAGGATCCACGTCACGCCGAGCGCGATGACGACGCGCCGGTGCCATGGCGACCACTCGAGCCGATCGAGCCGCGTCGGAATGTTCGTCGAGATGACCGTGCCGATGGGCACCGTCTCAAAGGTCTCTTTCGCAGGATCCGCGGCCATGCCGCATTTACCCACGGAGCCGCGGGCGTTGTCGAATCGCTAACGGCGTTTACGGCGGACGGATCGGCGTTCGTGCCTGCACGGTGGCCGGCCGCAACCCAGACCGCGACGTATACTGGGGCGGTGCAGGTGAGCGCGTTTGATGAAGTCGCGTTCTTTCGTGCGATCGCCGACAGCGGCGTACGCGCGCTCCTGATCGGCCGTCGAGCCCTGATCGCGCTGGGGCTTCCGGTCATGACGCGCGATTACGACTTCTGGCTCCCGGCCGACGAGGCCGGCCGCTTCAACGACGCCTTGCGGCCGCTCCAGCTGCTTCCGACACGCACGCCGGACGAAGCGCGGAGTCATGGCCGATACATTGTCGAGGGTGACGAGCACGTCGACGTCCTCGTCGCACGGGCCGTCTCGACCATCGACGGTGTGATGGTCGCGTTCGACGACGTGTGGTCGCGTCGCGTGCTGCTGCCGGTCGCTCCTGGTGTCGACGTCGCGATTCCTTCGATCGACGACCTGATCCTGACCAAGAAATTCGGCGCTCGTCCGCGTGACGCCGATGACATACGCTGGTTGCAGCAGCTGAAAGCACTCTCGTCATGACGCTCCCTGTCCTCACCCCCGAGCAGCGCGCCGAGCTCGCAGCGTGGGAGAGTCGCGCGCTGTCGGCCGACGAGTTTGCTGCGCGTGTCGAGGCGCCGTGGACCGATCACGAACGCGAGGACTTCGCCGCGCTCGTCGCGTGGTTTCAGCGCCGCTATGCCACGGCGGGGGAGCGCCTCGCGGCGACCCGCGTGCTTGCCGCCCAGTGGGCGCGTCGACCGCCGCCCTGAATCCGCGCGACCCTACGTCGACGCGTTAGGCTGTCGTCCTATGATGTCAGTGCCCACCTGTGCGCGCTCGAGGTCGCGCCGCGCCTTGGCTTCGGCCGCTACATCATCAGCGCGACGACGCCGTTTCATCGCGACGACGTGGCCGCGCTGCGCGCCGAGGCGCCGGCCATCGTGCGCGCGCGCGTGCGTGCCTGGCTGGGAGGCTGTCTACGCGCAGCGCGACTGGCGCATGTCACCGTCGATCGATCGCGTCTACGACAACGCGCGCGCCCGCGCGGACCTCGGCTGGCAACCGCGTCATGACTTCGCCGCCGTCGTCGCCCGCGTCCGCGAGACCGGCGACATTCGCAGCCCGCTTGCGCAGGCGATCGGCAGCAAGGGCTATCACCGGAGCGCGTAGAGCGCCGCGCGGTTCACCGCCCGCGGATTGGCGTTCCGGCCTGGACGGTGATCGAGCGGCGCGCCTTGCGGCCGGCGGCGTCGGCGACGACGAGCTCGTGCTTGCCGGGGCTCGGCAGCCAGTAGTGGCGCTCGCTCGCGGGACCGGTCGCGAGGAGCTCACCGTCGACGAACCACGAGACGGACCCCGCCAGCGTCGAGGCGGCGAGCGGCACGAGCTGGTTCTTCGCGGGCACGCCGGGGATCAGCGTGACGACCTGGCCTTCGACGGGCGTGACCATCACGGGTGCCGCGCCGGCGACGGTCTCGGGCGCGCAGCCGTCGGCGAAGACCGGACCTTCGGGGACGGCGCGGTTGCGCTCGGCGAGCCACGCGGTGATCGCGCTCGGCAGCACGATGAACGCCTTGCGATCGTAGGTGCGGCCGGCGAGGCGGCACGACGGCAGCACGGCGCGGCCGGTCTCGCGATCGACGTCGTAGGCCTGGTGATACGGATCGGGCGCGGTCGGCACCGCGTGCACGGGCGCGAGCGCGGTGGTGCGCTGGGCGCAGGCGTCGCTCGCGATGTGGCCGGAGTAGGCGCAGACCTCGACGGTGACGAGCTCGGCGGGCGGCGTGTTGCGGGCGGGGCGTCGATCGGCGACGCCCTCGAGGATGTCGAACAGCAGCGGGCCCGCGGCCTCGGAGCCGACGAGCTCGGTGCTCGGCGTGGTGTCGACGTTGCCGGTCCACACGACCGCGGTGTACGCGGGGTTCGAGCCGATCGCCCACGCGTCCTTGAACCCGAAGCTCGTGCCGGTCTTCCAGTGGACGTCCGAGGGCAGGCCGGTGAGGCGGCGCCGCGGGAAGTCGGGGCGGTCCTTGATCGCGAGGGCCTGGCGGGTCAGCCACGCGGCGCCCGGGCCGTAGATCGGCGCGTCGGTGCCCGCGGGATCGGTATCGACGAGGCGCAGCGGGCGGTGCATGCCGCCCTCGGCGAGCGTCGCGTACACGCTCGCGAGCTCGAGCGGCGTCAGCTCGATGCCGCCGATGATCATCGAGAGGCCGTACGTGCCGGGCTCGACGCGTGACATCGCCATGCCCATCCGGCCGAGCTCGTGGAGGAACGGCTCGACGCCATATTGCTGCAGCAGATCGACGAACGGGATGTTGAGCGAGCGTGACAGCGCGTCCTGCACGGTGACGAGGCCGGACCAGTCGCCGTCGAAGTTCTTCGGGCGATAGGTGCCGTACTGCGTCGGCACGTCGGGTACGAGGTAGCCGGGCAGCGCGAGGCCGCGATCGATCGCGAGCGCGTAGAGGAACGGCTTCAGCGTCGAGCCTGGCGAGCGCGGACGATCGAACATCGCGATCTGGCCGCCGTGCTCGGCGTCGTGGAAGTCGAGGCTGCCGACCAGCGCGACGACCTCGCGGGTGCGGTGATCGACGACGACGACCGCGCCGCCGAAGATGCCCTTGTTGCGGAGCTCGGGGGCGCGCATCCGGACCTCGCGCTCGACGAGCGCCTGGGTGCCGGCGTCGAGCGTCGTGCGGATGCGGGTCACGCCCTTGTGGCGACGCGCGATCGCGATCGCCGCGTGCGGGGCCTCGCGCGGCATCCGGCGCAGCCGCTCGGGCGGTGGCGTCGTCGCCGCATCGCCGCGCGCGACCTCGGTGTCGGTGCCCGTGAACACGCCGGCGGCGCACAGCTTGCCGAGGATCGCATCGCGGCGGGCGCGCAGCCGGGCCTCGTTCGCGGGCTTGGGCGCGTAGCGCGACGGACCCTGCGGCACCGCGAGCAGCGTCGCGATCTCGAGCGGCGTCAGGTGCGCAGGGCCGTGCCCGAAGTACGACCACGCCGCGGACTCGATGCCCTCGACGTTGCCGCCGTACGGCGTGCGCAGCAGGTACTCCGCGAGGATCTCGCGCTTGGTCATCCGCAGATCGAGCTGGGTCGCGCGGAACATGTCGACGAGCTTGTTCGGCACCGTGCGGGCGCGCGGCTCGAGCAGCCGGGCGAGTTGCATCGTCAGCGTCGAGCCGCCCGAGACCCGGCGCATCCGCGTGACATCGGTGAACGCCGCGCGCGCGATCGCGCGCGAGTCAACGCCGTCGTGCGACCAGAACCGCTTGTCCTCGAGCGCGACGAGGGCCTCGACGAACTTCGGGTCGACGCGGTCGAGCGCGACCGGCAGCCGCCACTTTTCGTCGGGCGAGAGGAAGACGTACGCGGGCCGGCCGTCGCGGTACTCGACCACCACCGACGGCGTCGCGCCGTGCGCCGGCAGCGGGATCGCGAATGCCGCGGCGAACAGCACGAGCCACAGCGCGTTGTTCACGGTCAGCGCCAGCACGGCCACGCGCGCGCAGCGCCATGCCAGCAGACGGCGGCGTGCCCCGTGCGTGGTCACAGCGTCTTGCCGGTCCACGGTCCGCCGACGAGGGCCGTGCCGCCCTTGGCGCGCGCCCACAGCGTCGGGTCGTACATCGCCTCGGCCTCGATCGGCGGGACGGTGAACTTGCCGGACGTCACGGCGCGCACGGTGTAGACGATCTTCCTCGCGGTCCGCGCCGGCAGCGCACCGAACGCCTGCAGCCGGTCGTCGCGCATGTTCATGAAGTCCATCGCCCACACGTCGTTCGGCTCGAGCCAGTCGATCTTCTGGGTGCGGCCGAGCCGCGGGTTCTCGATCTCGAAGCCGGCGGGGAGCCGGTCGACGAGCGCGATGTTCTGGATCGCCGCGCCGCTCGTGTTCGTCAGCTCGACCTCGACGAACAGCACGTCACCGAGCGCGATCGTATCGGCCACGGCCGGATCGATCGCCGTGCCATCCATCGACCGGTACGTGCGCGTCACGGTCATCCCGTTGCCGCCGACCTTGTAGTCGGTGCCAGTCTTCACGCCCTCGCTGTTGATCACGAGCCACAGGCCCTGCGCCGAGGCCGGGACCTCGAGGGTGAGCGCCTTGTACTCGCTCGCGCGGAGCAGCGACCACGTCTTGTCCGACGACGCCTGCTTGGACTTGCGGGGATCGATCACGGCGCCGTCGGCGCGCAGCGTGCCGGCGGCCGTGCCCTTCGCGGCGGACGCCTTGACCCACTTGCCGAGGCCGGTCACGCCCCACACGAGCTCCTGGGTGTTGTAGTAGCCCGAGCGGTTATCAGCGAGGCCCTCGGCGACGCGGGTCGCGAGCAGCTCGCCGGCCGGGTCGTTGCCGAACAGATCGAAGAACGTGCTGAGCATCAGGCCGCGACGGCGACGATCCGAGTAGAAGCTCCAGCTGTTGATGCGCTCGGCGGAGATCGGCGAGACATCGACGGCCTTGAGCTCTTTCTCGTGCCGGCGATCACCGGCGAGGTAGAGCGCCGCCTTCAGCATGTAGAGATCCTCGAGCTGCTCGCCCTTCGCGGCCGCCGGGATCTTCGCGATCAGCTTGCCGATGCGCGCCTTGCGGCCCTTGCCGGCGACCGCGAGCACGTAGTGGAGGTACGCCTCGGACTGCTCGTCGTAGTAGTTCCACTTGTCGCGCTGGATGAGGTCACCGCGCTCGTGCTGGGTGACACGCTGCTCGATCCATCCGAGGATCTCCTTGAGCCGATCGTCGGGGACGGCGTAGCCCGCCTTCTTGGCGTCGAGCAGCATGTGGGTCGCGTACGCGGTCGCCCACTCGAGCGGCTCGGTCGAGCCGGGCCAGTAGCCGAAGCCGCCGGACGGCGTCTCCATCGAGAGCACGCGGTTGATGCCGGCGAGGATCATGTCCTCGATCTTGAGCGCGGCGAGCTTGGGGTCGACCTGCTCGGCGAGCGCGCCGACATAGAGCAGCGGCCGCACCGTCGACGTCGTCTGCTCGATGCAGCCGTACGGGTAGTGCACGAGGTACTGGAGGTGCTGGAACGCCTCGCCGTACGGGTTCGTGGTCAGCCAGAACGTCGTGTGCTCGCTCGTCGGTGCCCAGCCCTTGAGCGCGGCGAGCGTCGATAGATTCAGCGTGCCGGCGTCGACCTTGAGCTTCTGGACGGTGCGCTCCTTCGGGCCGGCGGGCAGGAACGGCACCTCGACCTCGTCGCGGACCTCGAGCGTGCCGATCGACGCGCCCTTCGCGGTCGCGATCACGCGCAGCTTCGCGCCACCGACCGGGATCATCGCCTTCGCCGCGAACACCAGCGTCTCGGCGCGGCCATCCATCAGCTTGACGCTGCCGGTGCTCTTGCCAGTGAACATGATCGGCGTGGTCACGGTCTTCGGCTGCACGAGGCCGGCGACCGGCAGGTGCTCGCTCGTCAGCGTCAGCGAGACATCGAGCGGTCCGCCCGACACGTTCGTCAAGAACACCGGGATCTGCATCTCATCGTTGTGGGTGACGAAGCGCGGGAACGTGACCTGGACGACGAGCGGGTCGCGCACCGTGACCTTGGCCTCGGCACGGCCGACGCGGGTCGCGCTCGACGTGATCGCCATGATGCGGAGCTGGCCGCGGTACGTCGGGATCTCGAACGGGATCGTGACCTTGCCGTTCGCCGCGACCGGCACGACGCCGGAGAACAGCGCGACCGGCCTCACCGGCTGGACGCGGCTGTTGTCGAGCTCGCCGCCGTTCTCGCCCTCCTCGCCATAGTCGTCACCGCCGCCGGTGCGCGACGACGCGCCCGCGGCCTGGTGCAGCATCGTCCAGCCGATCGTCTCGTAGGTCTCGACACCGAGCGCGCGCTTCGCGAACAGCTGGGCGAGCGGGTTCGGGGTCGGAAAGCCCGTGAGTGACAGGATCCCCTCGTCGACGACGGCGATCGTCGCGAACGTCGGGCCGTCCTTCGCGGCGGCGGCACCGAGATCGAGCGTGACGGTCAGCGGGCTCGACGACCGGATCTCCTTCGGCACGGTCAACGTGACCGGCTGGGTGAACTGCGTCGGGATGACACGCGCGGATGCGACGCCGAGCGCGCGGTCCGGCATGAACGCGTCCTTCGACTCGAGGTGCGGATCCTTCACCAGGAAGGCGCTGACGTAGATGTTCGGCGCGAACGTCGCGACCGTGAAGGTCCACGTCGACTCGGCGCCGGTCGCGTCCTTCCACTCCGCCTTGACGAGCTGGTTGGTCTCGACGGTCCACAGCAGCTTGCCCTTGTACGGTGTCTTCACCTTGACGGTGACCGGCTTACCGACCTCGATCTCCTTCGGCAGATCGATCGCGAGCTGCGTCGGGCGCGCCGGGCGCGGCGTCTGATCGACGGTACGACCGCCGCCCTCGTCCCACTCCTCGTACTCGTACGGGTACTCGCCCTCGAGCGACAGCTCGGTCTTCGCCTTGCCCGCCTTGGCGCGCACCGTGAAGCCGGCCTGCGACTCGCCGGGCGTGACGTCGAAGCTGAACCTGCCGTTGGTGACGACGACCTCGCGCTTGCCCTCGGGCACCTCGCGCATCGACCGGTCGTAGCGCTCCTCGCCGGAGTCCTCGTTGTAGCCGTAGCCGTAGTCCGCCTCGAGGTGGACGAGCTCGACGTCGAGCTTCCTGACCGCGGTCGTCACCGGCTTGCCGGTCCAGTCGACGATCATGCCCTCGACGGTAAATGCCTCGCCGGGGACCGCACGCGACGCCTTGGACTTCAGGCCGATGTAGAACTTCTCGGGGTGGATCGTCGCGCTCGCGGTCCGCACGGTGGCGCGGCCACTACCGGCCTCGAGCACCGACACCGTCGCGGTCAGATCCGCGGTCTGGGTGAAGGGCGTCGTCGCATCGGGGCAGGCGATCATCGCCTTGCCGGCCATGTCGAGCTGGCCGCGGGCGTCGCCGAGCGGGACCGCCTTGCCGCGCGGCTCGACGCCGTACGTCAGGTCGTCGTTCATCTCGGGCACGAACTGCGTCGGCTCGACGCTGCAGACGATCTCGACGCCGCTATCCATCGCGTTGCCGCCGAACAGGTAGCGGGCACCGACCTCGATCTGCACCTTGCCGCCGGCGAGCACGTCCTCCTGCTTCGCGTCGACGGTGACCGCCATCCGCTCGGGGACGAACTCCTCGACCTGGAGGTCGTAGCTGGCGAGCGGCTTGTCGGCGACCGAGAGCTGGACGCGCCAGTGGCCGGTATCGGCGAACGCGGGCAGCGCGTGGTCGAACGCGATCATGCCGCCGGTGTTGGTCTTGAGCGTCAGCTTGCGGGCGACCTTGGTCCGCGGATCAATGACCTTGACGTCGACGGGGAGCGGCTGATCGGGCGCCTTGTCCTTGGCGTCGCGGACGATCGCGACGACATGCGTGGTGTCGCCGGGGCGATAGACGCCGCGATCGGCGAACACCGACGCGCGGTACGGGGTGTCCGAGACATACGGCTGACCGGCGGTGTTGCCCTCGATCGTCGCGCGCAGATCGGCATAGCGGATGTACGTCAGATCATCGCCCTTGCGGGCGACGATCGCGAACGGCTCGGCCTGATCGGGATCGGTGTCGGAGTGCGAGCTCGCGGTGCAGCCGTTGCCGCTCGCGGTGGTACAGCGGCCGACGACCTTGCCGCTCATGCGGACGAGGCTGACGTCGACGCCGTCGATCAGCGCACCGCTGTCCATGTCGAGCGCCCACACGCGCACGGTCTGATCCCACGGCTTGCCGGGGACCGACGCCTTCTTCGCGACGACCGACATGTTCGTCAGCAGCAAGCGCGACGTCGACTGGACGCCGAGCCCGACGAGCTTCATCTCGAGGACGCCCTTCGTGGTCGCCGGCAACATCGCTGCGACGTCGAGCCAGGTCGTGGCGCCGGCATCGGGATCACCGCGCAGCGGGATCGACTTCGTCAGGATCACGTTGCTCGTCCGCTCGTCCGCCGCGTCCGCCTGACCCGACAGCCAGAACACGAGGTTCTCCGCCGGGATGTGGCGCACGATCAGGTTCACCGCGTCGACGTTCGTGTGCTTGATGCCGAGGTTGTTCCACGCGCTGCGCGGCAGGTAGCGGCCACTCGCGGCGAACGCCATCTGCGGCCGGCGCGCCTTGACCGAGAACGAGCGCGTGAACGGCGCGAGCAGCGTGCCACCGTCGAGCGAGGTCGCGCCGGCGTCGATCTTCATCTTGTAGGCGCCGCGCTTGAAGTCACCGAACACGCGGAAGCCCGCGCGGCCACCTGCGACATACGTGCCCTTCACCGCCGGTGTGAACGTGATGCGCTTCGCGGCCTCGTCGGAGAGCTGGCAGCGGTGCGAGAGCTGGTGGTAGCTGCCGCCGCCGTAGTGCGAGCGCGTGCTGCCCGCGGATGCCTTGTCGTCGCAGATCACCTCGAGGTAGAAGCCGTTCGCGCCCTCGACGACATCGACGGCCTTGATCGTGACGGCCTTGTCGTTCGTGATCACGAACTCGGCGGTCGCGGCGTCCGCCTTGGTGTCGACGAGCGACGGCAGGCCCTTCTTGACCGCGAGCGTCAGCTTCGCGCCGAGCTTGATCGCCGGGTCGGTGATCTGGACGACGACGGTGTTCGGCGTCGAGCTCCGCATCACCTGCACGCCACCCGGCTTCTTGCCGTTGACGGCGAACGTCATCGCTGCGTTCGCGAGGTTCGGCAGCACGGCGCCGGAGAACGCGATCTCCATCGACACGCGCTGGTGGAGCACGTCGAGCTCGCTCGGCGACCAGCCGAGGAACTTGAACGGCGGCGTCTTGAACGAGTAGGTCCACCTGTCGCCGGCGTCGGGCGAGAGCTCGCCGTCACGGGTCTCGAGCTTCTGGAGCTCGAGCGTGTACGTGGTGTCGAACGCGAACGGCTGGTTCGGCGTGAACGCCAGCCCCGAGACGCTGCTGTAGTTGAGGCGGCCCGGCGCGTCCGGCGTGATCTTGAGGACGCTCTTGCTGGTCACCCCGCCGACCAGGTCGGCATCGATGATCGGCGTCGCGAGCTCGATCACGACTGCCGACGGCACGACGTGGTCGACGCCGAGCGCCTGGATCACCGGCGCGAGCTTCTTCGCGGTGAGCGCGACGCGCTTGGGCGGACCGTCGATTCGCTCCTCGGTCTCGTCACCGGAGCCCTTCGCGGTCTTCGGATCCGCGCCCGGACCCTCCTGCTTCTTGCCACCGCAGCTGGCCGCCAGCGCCAGCACCATCACGGACGTCGCGAACTGTCGACAGATCATGGGTTCCTCGCTGGATGGCAACGCCCGGTCGCGCGGGAGCATTCCACCCGACACGGCTTCGATGCGGCTTGTCCGGGTCGCAGCGCGGTCGGCGGTAGGACCGGGG
This sequence comes from Kofleriaceae bacterium, assembly GCA_046590445.1. Taxonomy (GTDB): domain Bacteria; phylum Myxococcota_A; class Polyangia; order Haliangiales; family Haliangiaceae; genus JABFXX01. Next base: position 7,368 of record JBKJUF010000128.1, on the reverse strand, counting down.
CGGCAGAGCACGGAAACACCGGTTCGGGTCGGCATGCCGAGTGCGATCCGGCTGGGCTACGATGTGCGAATCGATCGGGGAATCGCGAAGAGGGACCAGTGCGGCGGTTGCGGTTTTGGATAGTCCTTGGCGTGCTGGCGGCGACCGTCACGGTCGTCAGCTGCCGTGATCGTTTCGGGCAGCTCGACCACAGCGCTCTGATCATCGATGGAGCTTTCCTGATCGACGCTGGGATCGATAGTGGTTCCGGCGTTGATGCAGCCGCCGGTACCCCCGACGCCGGTACTCCCGACGCCGGCACCCTGGACGCGAGCCCGCCCGACGCGAGCCCGCCCGACGCGAGCCCGCCCGATGGCGGCATCGCCGACGGCGGCATCGCCGACGGCGGCATCACCGACGGCGGCCCGACCGACGGCGGCCCGATCGACGGCGGCCCGATCGACGCGCCGATCGACGCGCCCCTCGACGCGCCGAACATCCCGCCGGGCGTCGACCCGGGAGGCTCCGGCAAGACCAGCTTCTATGCGTGCGCGACCGGCAGCGAAGGCGCGCTCGGGACGATCCCGCTGCTGCTCGCGATCATCGTCGCGATGCGCGGCCGGCGGCGGCACGCAGCTGACCGCGGATCAGCCACACGCGACTGTCCTCGTCGGGCCGGAGGCTCGAGCTGACGATCGCGATCGCGCACCGCTAGCTTGCTCATCAGCTGACCCTGGCTGTTGTGCGGTATTGGCCCGCCTCGTCGCCCAGCCGGTTTCGGAGCCGCGCCCGGGCCGCGTGGGCTACCATGGCCGCCATGGCCCGCATGTCACCGGCGCTCGCCCTCGCGATGCTCGTCGCATGCGGCTCGTCACCCGCGGCTGACGACGAGGATCCCGCGGTCGACGCTGCCGTGGTGGTGGTCGACTCGCCCGATGGGATGATCCCGGCCGATACCGCGGTGGCCGATGCGCTGGCCGAGCTCGCCGCGCGCCTGCCAGCATTCTCGCCGGGCACCGACCTCTCGATCGCCTTCGTCGACCTCCAGACCGGCGAGCGGCTCGCGATCGCGGGCGACACGCCGCACGTGTCCGCGAGCTCGGCGAAGGCGTGGTGGGTCGCGGCCGCGCTCGATCGCACGACGCTCGCGCAGGTGATGCCGTACGGCGATCCGATCTTCCGCAACTCTGACAACTCCGCGGCCGGCAGCGTGATCGATCTGATCGGGCCCAACGCGGTCAACACGTGGATGTGGGACATCGGCGGCATGCCGTCGAGCGCGCTCACCCAGTGGAGCTACGATCGGACGCGGGTCGCCACGAACTCGCCGCGCGTGATGGGCGGCGACAACTACATGACGGCGAACGACGCGGTGACGTTTCTCGGGCGCGTGTATCGTGACGAGATCCTCGCCGGCCCGAAGGGCGATCAGCTCGTCGCGTGGATGACGCTGTCGCCGAACAGCGGGCTCGGCGGCTGGATCCCGGCGCGCTTGCCGGCGGCCGTGCAGACCGCGGCGATGCACAAGGCTGGCTACCTACCGCCCGGCTGCTGCAGCGACAACGCCTACTACAACACGGCAAACGACATCGGCATCGTCGTCGCGCCCGACGGCCGCGCCTACGCGATCGCGATCCTCGCGCGCCGCGGTACCGAGTACAACGCGCGCCAGCAGCCGTTCGTCGAGCTCGCGTCGTGCTCGATCTATCGCGCGTTCACGCACGATGCCGCGCTCGACTGCACGCGCACCGGCGATCCGGCGATGTAGCCGGTGCGGGTGCCGCTTGCTGACCTCGATCTGGCTCAAGAATTCGAGGAGGATGGATCTGTGATCGAGCTGCCGCGGCGGTCCGGGATGATTGGCGCCATGCTGGCCATCGGCTGTTTCTTCGCGTTCATCGGTCTCCTCTTCCTCGAGGACCCGACGAAGCCCGCCGCGGCCTCCGCATTCTTCCTTGTCCTCGCAGGCGTGATCGTCCTACCCAGCGTGCTCCGGCTTGCTGCGTCTTCGCCGCGATTCCGCGCGACCGAGAAAGGCGCTTGGTTTGGCGGCGGCACGCTGATTCCGTGGACCGAGATCAAGGCTGTCTTCGAGTCAGGTTCCACCATGCGCTTGCACGGACAGACCATCACGGCACATGCGATCGCGTTCGAGTTCCATCAGCGGCGAACGCTATTTCGTACGCCGATCGAGTGCTGGATCGCTGCACCGTTCGCGCTCGGCGATGTCGACGTCGCGACGAAGGACTGGCGCGATACACCGTCGGTTCTGGTCGCTCGGCTCGAGGCAATGCGCGTGCGAGCCAACCATCCGAACCGTGACGAGGCTGGCACGAACGATTGACGGCGCCGGCCTTCAGCGCCGACGACAGCCTAAGCAGCAGCGGAGTTTTTCTCAACGAAGCTCCCCGGATACGACAAGTACCCGACGGCCACGAAGCTCCCTGTGTGCGACAGGTTCCTCGATGCCGCTCCCCGACAACAGCGCGAGTCCGGGTTGTCTGTGGCTTGTGATGGCCGCCAGCCGGTGGCACGTCGAGATGTCATTGATCAGGCCAGGCGGCTTTTGAAGTATCGTCGGCGCGCATGATCGCGCTCCTCGCGCTGACAGTTGTCCTGCAGAACGCGGCCGTGGTGACGCCCAAGCCGCGGGTCTATGCGGGGGTGTATTTGACGGACGTCTCTGGCTTCGACCTCAAGGAGGGTCGGTTCAAGGCCGAGATCCAGCTGTGGTGCAAGTGGTCCGGCGACGCGACGGTCCCACCGCTCGTGATCGCCAACGCCGAGATCGAGAAGCAGGACGAGCTCTCGAGCGAGCACGACGGGACGTGGCACAGCGTGCGCTGGCGCGTGCAGGGAACGTTTCGCGGGACGTTCCCGCTGCATCGCTTCCCGTTCGACACCCAGCGCCTCCTCGTCGAGCTCGAGCTGCCCGACGACAAGGGAACGCTTGTCCCCGATCTCGCCGGCAGTGGCATGGCAAGCAAGTTCTCGATCACGGGCTGGCTCTACCAGCCCTACTTCGCCGCGCAGGTCCGTTCGGCAAAGTACGCGTCCGACCTCGGATCGATCGCGCGCGAGGGCAAGCCGCACGTCGTCAACGCCGTCGCGTTCGTGCTCGTGCTCGAGCGGCCCGTCGCGGCGTACGTGCTGCGGTTCATGCTGCCGCTCGCGATCATCCTGATGATGGCGCTGATGGCATTCTTCCTGCCGGCGGATCAGCTGGAGGTCCGCGCGGGCATCGGCGTGACGGCGCTGCTCTCGTGCATCGCGTTTCACTTCTCGCAGGCCGATACGTTGCCGAACGTGTCGTACCTCGTCGTCGCCGACAAGCTGTTCCTGGGCTCCTACGTCCTGATCCTGCTCGCGCTCGTCGGGTCCGTTGTCTCGTTCCATCTGTTCGGACGTAACGAACGCGCGTCGCGGCGCCTCGATCGCGTGGCCTACGCGGCGCTACCCGCACTCGCGATCATCTCCTCGCTCGTCATCTTGGCCGGAACAGCACGCGATGCTCCAGCGGCCGACGTGAAGCCGCCGGTGGTGCAACCGTCGAAGAGCATCAAACCCGAGCTTCGGGTAGCGATCTCAGCGTTGAACGCGCTCAACACCGGCGGCATCACGAACCTCCACCGGCGCGGCCTCACGTATCCGATCGATGGCAACCAGCGCGCGCCGCACCTCGCCGAGCGAATGCCCGACATGACCAACGACCTCGTCCGCTTCCTCCCCGACGGCGGCATGCGCGTGCGGTGGCGGCTGCGGCCCGGGCTCAAGTGGAGCGACGGCAGCACGCTCGATGCGCAGGACGTCGCGTTCAGCGCCGGGATCTTCGACAACCCGGATCGCGTCGCGATCGAGACCGTCGACGCTCGCACCGTCGACGTCACGTACAAGGATCGCGCGCCCGATCACCTGCGCGGCTTCGGGGTTTATCCGAAACGCGATCTCGAGGCGCTCGTGAAGCAAGGCGGTAGCGAAGCCGTCGTCGAGCGCTACAAGACGGACCCGGCGCCGGGCGACGGCCCGTACATGATCGAATCGTTCGTCCCGAAGCAGCGCGTCGTGCTGCGCCGCAATCCGCACTTCGCGGGCCCGCCGCCCGCGATCGAGCGCATCGTGTTCGTCGTGCCCGCGGGAAAGGCATCCGAGGCGCTGCTCAAAGGCGAGATCGACCTCGCCTCGTTCCTCGACCGAGCCGGCTACGAGGCGCTCGACGCCCGCGCCGGCATCGTCACGAAATCGGGCCCCAGCGAAGATCTCGAGTTCATCCAGCCCGACATCAGCATCGCGCCGTTCTCGGATCTGCGCGTGCGGCAGGCGATCCTCCACGCGATCGATCGCGAGGCATTGGTCGACAGGCTCGACGGCGCGAACGGCCGTGTCGCGCATGGCTATCGCACCGAGGCCGCCGACGACTACGCCGCCGACGTGGTGCGCTATCCGCACGATCCCGCGCGGGCCCGCGCGCTGCTCGTCGAAGCCGGCCTCGGGTCACCCACGCCGATCAAGCTCACCGCGCAGGAGACGAAGCCGGATTCGCAGCGCGCGACCGAGATCGCGGCGATCAAGGAAGCACTCGAAGCCGTCGGGTTTGTCGTCGAGATCCAGTACATCCCCTCGACGCTGGCGAGCTATCAGAGCGGCTCCCACGGCAGCCTGTTGCTGTTCAACCGCGCAACCGACGTCACCGCGCGGTTCTGGAACGTACCGACCGTGAAGTCCGTATACGGAACCCGGCAGCCAAACCGCTTGTTCGACGCCGAGGTCTTCCCGCTGTACTGGGCGATGGAGAAGACGTTGTTCGAGGAGCGACGTCGATCGCTGTCGATACAGTTACAGAAGGAGTGGTCCGAGCGATTGCCCGTGCTACCGCTGTTCTTCACCACCGAGCACTGGGCGCACGTCGCAGCCTTGAAGGGCTACGCGCCGCAGGCGTCGACGAACCCGTGGTGGAACGTCGAGCACCTGCGGTTCGAGTGAGCATGCGCACAGCTCACGTCGGGCGCGGCGCCGGCGTCACGATCGCCCGCAGGGTTCCGGCGACGATCAGGTACGGAATCGCGATCACGACCTGGACATAGAGCGTCAACCCGCGAAAACACAGCACCATCATCACTGCCTGCTCCGCCGGTAACAGGGCACCGAAGAATGGAACCGCGGTCGCTTCTGCGAAGCCAGCGCCACCTGGCGTCGGTGCCAGGTAGAACACGAACGCGATGTAGACCCACGACGATGCGAACGCCTGGATGGTGGTCTCGCCGCCGAACGCGTGGATCAGGATCACCCCGATCGCGGCGAACACGGTGAAGTACGCGAGGTGGGCGAGCACCAGGTAGGCGAGCGGCGCGATGCCCCCCGTGCGGAGCAGCGCCAGCCGATCGATCGCTCGAAGCGTGTTGTGCTCCGCTGCCGCGATGACGCGTCCTCGCTTGAACCACCTCGCGAGCCAGCGAAACCCGCGCGCGACGACGCGCTGCGCGGCGGCCGGCCGGAACGCAGCTGCCGTCAACAGCGCGAACAGGATGAAGAACACGCTGCCGGTGAACGCGACGACGCCGGCGAGCCGCCAGTCGAAGGTGGCGACCCCGACGACGATGAACACGACGCCGACGATCCCGATCACCGCAGCGGCCGTGAACGCCTTCGCGAACGTCATCGCGAGCGCGGCGTCCCACGGCACGCCACGCCGGCCGAGCATGTAGATCGTCGCCGGCACACCGAACGTCGAACCTGGGGTGATGTTCGAGAACACGAAGTTCGCGACGCTGGCGTCGAGACCGGCACGCCAGCTCACATGGACCGAGGTCGCGCGACCGAGCGCGCGGTACCGCAGGATGTCCGTGACGTAGAGGCCGATGACGAGCACCGCGAGCAGCACCAGCAGCGGCGCCGGCAATGCAGAGACCACGCCGAGCAGGTCCGCTGCACCGAATGGATTTTGCGACAGCGACCACCACGTCCCTGCCACCGTGAGGCCGACGAACAGCGCGACGAACGCGACGAGCTTTCCGGTCACGCGCGCACGCTCGTCGCGACACGCTCGCCGATCTTCACGGGGGTCTCGTCGCCGGCTGCGCTCGCGGCGACCAGCCGCGGCTCGTAGCGGAGCACACCGCGCGTCGCGAGCATCACGACCGTCGAGCCGCCGTAACGAAAGTAGCTCTTCTCGTCGGCTTTGTGCACGCGTCGATCGGGTGTGAACGTCGAGACGATCGAGCTGATGCAGAAGCCTCCGATGTCGACGAACGCCAGCGGACCGAAGGCGTCGGTGTCGAATCGGGTGACCGTGCGCTGGTTGCGCGCGAAGTGCGAGACGTCGTTGCCGGCGAACGGCGTGACCGCGTAATAGTGACCAGGAATGCGACGCGGCGGCCGCGCGACGCCGCTGCACGGAAAGTAGATGCGGTGGCAGTCCGCCGCGTACAACCGGAAGATCGCCGCCGACCCACCGTCGAAGATCTCGGCCTCGCGGTCGTCGGCGAGCAACTGCCCCGGGTCGAACGACACGCCTTTGACGAGGACCTCGGTGTCGCGACGGAGCTCGGGCACGACCAGCAGATGTCCGTCGGCAGGAGATACCAGCACGTCGGGGGCCGGATCGAACGGCCGGACGCCCGGCTTGAGCCGGCGCGTGAAGAAGTCGTTGAAGCTCGCGAAGCCCCCGGCGGGGACCTCGACCTCGGCGAGCTCGATGCCGTAGGTGCTCACCACGTAATCGATGTGGCGCCGCGACATCCGCGTATCGGCGTACCAATCGACGAGCTCGTGGAGCTGCCGTGACTCCAGCAGCAGTGGCCGGATCCGGCGACCAACACGGCTCGTGTAGAGCCACGGCATCAGCCGGTCGACGAAGCCGCCGCTTCGATCAGCGAGCATGCGCCTCGATCGTCGCGACGACGCACGCCGAGTACCCGGGCACGCGGTGGTTTGCCATGATCGCCGCGGCGGCTGCACGGTCCTGGCGAACCGCGGGAAACCGTGCCGGAGCGAGCTCGTGCTGCTGGTTGAGGGTGTTGGTCCAGTAGCAGAGCCTCGCGCCCTGCCGGGCGACGCGGATGATCCGGTCGATCGCGTGGTCAAACTCCGAGGGCGACATCCAGTCGAAGATGTTCGAGAGATAGAAGCCGTCGAACGTGCCCGCCGCGGGCGACGCGAGAAACGTCTCGAGCGCCTCGGTCGAGGGCCTCAAGCGATCGACGCGATCGGCGACGATCGGCTGGTTGCGCGCCACGAGCCAGGCGGGACAGACCTCCGCGGAGGGATAGCTCCGGCGAAACATGTAGTGCAGATAGAAGTTGTCCACGACCGGAACCCGGCGCAGCACGTGATCGATCTCGTTCCGGATCATCGCGGCCTGGTTGGTGGTCGACGGCGTCTCGACCGCGCGAC
>JBKJUF010000049.1:0-3119 GCA_046590445.1 Kofleriaceae bacterium | reverse complement strand
CGGGACGTCCCGAGATGCCCCGCGTAGATCTCCGCAGCCTACATGTCCTCCATGAACAATGACGGAGGCTTGTCGGCTGGATCACTCGTTGCACATCGCGGCGGGACATGTTGACGGCAATCTCAACCGCGTTTCACAAAGGTGGATGGGGCATGTGGCCCATCCTTTTCACCTCCGTTCTGATCATCGCTGTGATCGTTGAGCGCGCGGTCTATCTGTTCCGCGCGTCGGTCGACAAGGACAAGCTCCTTGCCCTCCTCAAGAGCCAGGTCATGAGCGGCAACGTTCAGGGCGCCATCAAGGTGTGCTCCGGTAACCCGACCCCGATGACCCGCATCGTCCAGGCGGGCCTCATGAAGTTCAACAAGAGCGACGACGAGGTCCAGGCTGCCATGGACGAGGCCGCGCTCCGCGAGCTCCCCAAGATCAACGCCCGCACGCCGTACCTGGCGATGCTCTCGAACTTCGCCGTCATGGCAGGTCTGCTCGGCACCATCGCCGGCATGATCAAGTCGTTCGGCTCGGTCGGTAGCGACGAAGGTGGCAACAAGGCGACCGTCCTTGCAGAAGGTATCTCCGAGGCGCTGAACTGCACCGCCTTCGGTATCGGGACGTCGCTGATTGGTCTCCTCGGTTACTCGCTGCTCCAGGGCAAGACGACCCGCGTGATCGACGACATCAACGAGGTGACCGTGCAGGTCGTCAACCTCGTGACGTCGCACCGCGCTCAGATGCAGCCCGGCGGTTAGTTCTCCCTCGCAACCCCGATCGATTCGGCCCTAGCGAGTAGGAGACACCATGGGCGCAGCAGTAGGAACAGACGAAAAAGGAAGCGTCAACGTCGAGTTGAACATCATCCCGTTCATCGATCTGATGAGCTGTTTGACAGCCTTCCTGCTCGTCACCGCGGTCTGGGTCAACATTGCCCAGATCAACATCCAGCCGAAGGGCAAGTCGCGCGACACCTCCAACGTCCAGGTGGACGAGGAGACGGTCACGCTGTCCGTTCTGGTCCAGGCCGACAAGATCTGGGTCGGGCTGTCACGCGTGAACGAGTTCCAGGACATCCCGAAGCTGGCGACGGGTGACCACGACTGGGACAAGTTCGAGACCACGATCAAGCAGCACAAGGCGTCGGCGTTCTTCACCGACAAGACGCAGATCGAGATCGCGGCCGAGAGCACGACGGCGGCACCCGTGAAGTATCAAGACCTCGTTCGCGCGATGGATCTGTCCGTCAAGGTCGGGTTCGTCGATGTCGGACTCTCCGACCCGCAGGGCCTCGCGGCCAGGCCGACGCTCTAGGAGGCCAAGATGCCAGTACACAAAGCAGGCTCTCGCCTCTATCACTCGGTTCCGTTCAAGCACCTCGTCAAGAAGGCGGGCAGCGGTTCGGCGGCGAAGTCGTCGAACATCTCGCTGAATCTCGTGCCCTTCGTCGACATGATGACGATGCTCGTGTGCTTCTTGCTGATGGTGTTCTCGTCGACCGGTCAGCTGCTCCAGGCCCAGAAGGGTCTCGAGTTGCCGATGGCCGATTCGCACGAGACGCTGCAGCAGGCGCCCGTCATCATCGTCACCCGCAACGAGATCACCTATCAGGGTCAGCTCGTGGCGACGACCGAGAGCGTGCTCCGTGACGACTCGCCCACGTTCAAGATCGACGCGCTGTTCGAACGACTCGACTCTGCCGCGAAGAAGATCAAGGAGGACGTCGGGATGGGTCGAAACTACGAGAAGAAGCTGCTCGAGGCCTGCGAGAAGGCCAAGCAGCAAATCCGCCCCGAGCCCGGTTCCGTCTGCCCCGACGGTCTCGCGATCTTGCAAGCCGACGAGTCCACGGACGCGCGGCTGATCAACAAGATTGTCGTGACCGCCAAGGCCGCCGGTTTCGATAACCTCTTGTTCGCCGTCAAGAACAAGTAGCCAAGAGGTAGACCCATGTTGCGCCAGATCACCCTGGTCATGGCAGCGGTGGGGCTCTTGAGCCTCACTGGCTGTCCGGACAACCAGTACGACTATTCGACCTGGACCAAGAAGCTCGATGACCCGCGCGAAGCCGAGCGCGCTGTCACCGAGCTCGAACAGCTTGGCAACCCCGGTGCCATTCCAGCACTCGGTGAGGCGTGGATCGCGCAGGGCCGCCCGGTCCGCCTGCTCCAGGTCATCATCAGCCTCGCGCGTCCGCTGACCCCCGAGGAAGCCAAGGCAAAGTTTGTCACCGACTACGAGAAGTCGGGTCGCAAGGCGAGCTGGGAAGCGGCGCTGCCGTTCCTCAAGAAGGCACTCATCGAGGTCGACGAGGCGAACCCGCGCTCGGTCGACTCCGCCACCAAGGCCGCCGACGCGCTCGGCGAATCACAGGCTCCCGGTGGCCTCGAGGCGCTGATCGAGATCGCCAACAAGCCTGTCACCAAGAAGCTGATCGCCGCGCAGATCGGCGCGATCCGCGCGGTCGGCAAGTACGACAGCGACAAGGCGACGGCAGCCGGAGCGCTCGCGAAGATCATCGATCGCGAGCCGCCTCCGCACCCGCGCATGGCGAAGGACAAGGAGACCCGCCGGGCCTCCGAAGAGAAGTTCAGCATGTTCCTCGCGACGAGCGGCGCCGCGATCAACGGGCTCGCCGATCTTCGCGTCGCCTCGGCAGCCAAGACGCTGGTGCTCTCGCTCTACCGCACGCCGGAGCTGTTCGATCAGATCCGCCGCGCGCTCGTCGCGAGTGGCCCCGATGCCAAGGGCGAGATCCGCAAGATCCTCCAGGGCACGCATCCCGAGGTGAACCAGCTCTTCAAGGACAAGAAGCTCGAGAAGTACTGCGGCGACAAGGGCGACGTGCCCGATCCGCAGTGCCTGCCCGTGTCGGCGAAGGACTTCTACGCCGCCGTCGTGCTCGGTGACTTCTACGATCCGGCGACGAGCCAGGATCTCCTGGTCGCGCTCAAGCGTCCGCCCGTCCCGGCGTACTACCTCGACGAGCAGCCGGGTCCGACCCAGTACAACGCGATCTTCGACGCGCTCCGCAAGATCGGCGCGCCCGACTCCGCGGCTGCCGTCAAGGCGCTGTGGGCGGGTGGCGGCGGTGGCGGCGGTGGTGGTGGCGGTGCCCCCAAGGGCAA
>JBKJUF010000764.1:0-4165 GCA_046590445.1 Kofleriaceae bacterium | reverse complement strand
GACGGTCAGGACGAGGCGGACGTTGTCCGCATCTACAACCGCCTCGGTGCGGTTCGTCAGGCACTTGGTGAGCGCAAAAAGGCGCTCAACATGTTCGAGAGGCCCTCGAGATCAATCCCAACCATCGCGACACGCTGATGGCTGTGATCGACCTGCAGACCCAGCAGGGCGACTGGGAAGCCGTCGTCCACGCCAAGCGCGCGCTCAGCGCGAAGGCACCGGCGAAGGAGAAGGTCCAGCTCCTCGACGAGATCGCTGGCATCTACCACGACAAGCTGCAGAACCCGCAGAAGGCGACGGCCGCGTACCTCGAAGCGATCGAGGCCGCCCCCGACGATCACCAGCTGCTGCAGAAGGTGCTCGATCTCTACACGGAGACCAAGCAGTGGAAGAAGGTCGTCGAGACCATCGAGCGGTTCATCGCGCTCGAGTCCGACGCGGTTCGCCGCGGCGCCTATTACCACGCGGCCGCGACGATCTGCCGTGACGAGCTGAAGTCCCTCGATGACGCGGTCGACTACTACAACCGCGCGCTCGACAGCTTCTTCACGACCCCGGAGAAGCTGCCCGAGGCGATGCTCCCGCGCGCGCTGAAGTCGTTCGAGGCGATCGACAAGGTGCTCACGACCAAGCGCGACTGGAAGGGTCAGGAGCGCGCGTACCGCGACATGATCAAGCGCATGCCCAAACCAAAGGATGGGCAGCCGATTCCGCCGGTGTTCCACAAGATCCAGGTCGGTCTGTTCGACGGCCTCGGCGAGATCTATCGCTCTCGCCTCAAGCACTACCAGTCAGCCACCCAGGCCTTCGAGGTCGCGCAATCACTCGATCCGAAGAACGAGATGCGTCCCGGCGACGACCGTGCCGAGATCCTCGCCGAGCTCTACCTCGTCGCGGGTCCCGAGTACACCGAGAAGGCTATCGAGCAGCACATGCGGATGCTCCGCAACGAGCCGTTCAAGTACGACTCGTACAAGGCACTGCGCCGCATCTACATGGACGCGCACCAGTACGATAAGACGTGGTGCGTCTGTAACACCCTCGCGTTCCTCAAGAAGGCTGACCCGGACGAGCTGCAGTTCTACGAGCAGTACAAGCCGAAGGGTCTCGTCAAGGCGAAGAACGTGATGAGCCCCGAGACCTGGGGAAAGCTCATCCATCCCGACGAGAACCGCTACATCAGCGCGATCTTCGGGGCGAGCTGGCAGGGCGTGGCCGCCATGAAGGCGTTCCCGCACAAGGACTTCGGGATCAAGCGAAAGGATCGTCGCCAGCTCCAGGGCGATCCGTTGATGTTCAGCAAGCTCTTCTACTATGTCGCGCAGGTGCTGAACGTGCCGCTGCCCGAGGTGTTCCTTGTCGAGGACAACAAGGCTGGCGACATCCAGCTCGCGAACGCGATCGAGAAGAGCGAGCTGACGCCCTCGTTCGTCGTCCGGCCGCACCTGCTGCAGGGCAAGAGCGAGCGCGAGATCGCATTCCTCTCGGCGCGCCGCTTGACGTTCATGCGGCCCGAGTACTACCTGAAGATGCTGCTGCCGACGAACACCGAGCTCAAGGTAGCGCTGCTGTCGGCGCTCGTGATGGTGCAGCCGCGGTTCCCGATCCCTCCGGACATGGTGCAGCTCGTCCAGCAGTACCTGCCCGAGATGCAGAAGCGGACGCCTCCGCACATGATCGAGCAGCTGGCCGCGGTCGTCACCCGATTCGTGCAGGCCTCGCCCGAGATCAACCTCGCCAAGTGGGGCCACTCGGTCGATGCGACCTCGCATCGCGCGGGCTTCGTGGTGAGTGGCGATCTCGAGGTTGCGGCCCGCATGGTCTCGGCCGAACCGGTCGTCGTCGGTGGGCCGCAGGTGAAGGACAAGATCAAGGAGCTCGTCCTCTACTCGATCTCCGAGGAGTTCTTCACGGTGCGAGCACAGATGGGGCTGACGATCGCGGGTTGATCGCCATGGCAATCGGGCCGACGTCGGGTCCGTCACGCGAGCTCGCTGGCAACTGCTGGTAGGCTCGCGTGGATGTTCCGGTTAGCGCTGACAGCGTGAGGTGTGATGGCGTGCGGTGGTGGCGGAAGCTCGGGACCCGAGCTCACCGTGACGACGGCGTTCATTGGCACGAACTGCAGCGCGACGCTTCTTGACGTCGTCAACCAACGAGCGGAACAGGGGCGTCAGCGTGCGGCCAGGCTGATGCCGAGGCTGATGAACGGGCCACGCACGGGCGCTCACGCCAGACGCAGCCAGCGTGTTCCGGCAAAACCGCTCAGACGTTGGTTGGCCCCGACCACTCGCCGGGGACCGGGGTCGCGATGCTGCGCAGGCCGGTCACGCGATAGACCTTGAGCTCCTCGGCCTTGCCCTTGACCTTCACGGGCGGCAGCTGCGTGGCCTCGATGCGGCCGGCGACCAGCTTGTACGTGTCCTCGGAGATGATGATCTCCCCCGAGCTGGCGACGTTGACCAGCCGCGACGCGACGTTCATCGCGTCACCGATCGCGGTGTACTGGAGCGCGCGCGTCGAGCCGATAGCGCCGGTGATGACCATGCCGGTGTTGATGCCGATGCCGATGCGGATCGCCGAGAGGCCCTCTGATGCGCGCGTTCGATTGAACTCCTCGAGGGCTTGCAGCATCGCGACCGCGCACGACACCGCCTTGAAGGGGGCGTCCTCGATCGAGATCGGGGCGCCGAACAGGCCGATGATCTCGTCGCCGACGAACTTGTCGAGGGTGCCGTGATACTTGAACAGCACGTCGACCATCACCTCGAAGTACTCGTTGAGCGTGTTGACGACCTCCTGCGCGGGACGGCCGTCCGACATCGTGGTGAACCCGCGGATGTCGGAGAACAGCATCGTGATCTCGTTGAGCCGGCCACCCTTCTCGATCACGAGCTTGCCCTGGACGACCTGCTCGACGACAGATGGCGGAATCAGCCGCGAGATCTGCGCGCGGGTCTGGGCTTCCTTCTCGATGCGGCTCGCAAGCCGTGCGTTCTGGATCGAGATCGCGGCCTGTGCCGCCATGCCGGTACAGATCTGCAGATCCTTCTCGGTGAACGCATTCGACGTGAACAGCGAATCGAGGTGCATGAGCCCGAGCATCTCGCCGGCGTGCAGCAGCGGCAGCGTCATCGTCGAGCGGATGCCCTGCATGATGATCGAGTGCGCGCCCGAGAACCGGGCGTCCATCGTCGCGTCGGACGACAGCACCGCGGCCTTGTTGTTGACGACCTCGGCCATCACGGTCTTCGACAGCACGATGTTCGGATCGCTCTTGCCGCTGCGCGTCTTCACGAAGCGCGGCGTCAGCTCGCCCTTGTCGTCCGTCAGCAAGATCACGCCGCGGTCGGCGCCCACGAGCTCGAAGGCCTTGTCGAGGATCTTCGGCAGCAGCTTGTCGAGATCGAGCTCGCTACCGACCGCACGCGCAAGCTCGTGGCCGATGCGCAGACGCTCGTAGTCGCGGCGCAGGTTCTTGTCATCGGGGATCTGGCGCTCTGGCATGAAGTCGCCGGTGTTCGCCTGGATGCGGCCGCGGATATGACTCTCGGTGAGCCCCGGCGCGATCGTGACGCGGCCGAGCGCATCGTCCGCTTTCGGCTTGTCGTGGAACACGATGCGCGTCGAGCCCATCGTGAACTCCTCGCCATCGACGAGGTAGTGATCGGCGACGCGCTCGCCACGGAGGAACGTGCCGTTCAGCGATCGGAGGTCGCGCAGCAAGAAGCGGCCGTCGGCGGCACGCTGGATCTGCGCATGCTCCTTCGAGATGATGCGATCGAGGATCTGGATGGTGTTATCGGGATGACGCCCGATCGTGTTGAAGGCGGCGAGCTCGAACTCCTGCCGTTCCTCCCCAGAGATGACGATCAGCTTGGCCATCGCGACTCGAAGTACCGCTTCAACCGATGGTAGAACGGGGCGCACGGAGGAGTAAAGGCACGTTCGTGACAACTCCTTGCCTCGACACGGGAAACCAGGTGCCCTTCGGACGATTTGTGGGCTCCACGACGGTCCCTCAGGGCTTGTGATCTGGCGTCGACTATGGCATCAGTACTCGCCCGAACGGCCCTGCGTTCGGGGGCTGTTCGGTTTCTGCGGTTTCTGCGAATGTGGCGGAATTGGTAGACGCGCTGGTCTCAGAAGCCAGTGGGTAACACCG
>JBKJUF010000724.1:0-7931 GCA_046590445.1 Kofleriaceae bacterium | reverse complement strand
ACTTCGTCGGGACGAAGGTCCAGCTCGGATACGCGGCGTTCGCGATCGGTGGCCCCCGGGGCGACAGCGATGGCTTCGACTTCGACTTCACGCAATCTCGGTCACCCGAGCGCTACTACGTCGACAACAACTCGCGACCCGCTGTCGGCGGACGCGTCACCGGTAGCTTCGAGCTCGGCAGGACCACGACGCTCGCGGTCGGCGCGTCGGTGATGGCGGGCCACTACGACCCGCAAGCTCGGCTGGGCTTCTTCATCGGCGGCGCCGACGCGACCCTGCAGGTCGATCGCGTGGTGGTGCGGGCCGAATACCTGCTGCGGTGGACCGAGTTCGCGCTCGGCGATAACCCACGCTCCCGCTTCAAGTACGGTCCCGGGCCCACGGGACAGTTGGCGGACTCATACCTCAAGGATGGGTTCTACGCCGAGGTCGAAGTGCCGGTAAGTCGCTTCGAGCTTGTCGGGCGGGTGGATGGTCTGCGCCGGTTTGGCAACGTTCTCTCGACCAGCGAGCTCACGTCACGAAGCACGGTCCTCCGCTACACGGCCGCCGTCGCGATCCGGGTCGCGGGGGCGATCCGGATCAAGACCAGTGTCGAGGCGTATGACTTCAGCGATTTCGATCGCGAGCTCGCCATCCACCTTGGCCTCGCAGGGTCATTCTGAAGCTTCATCTGAGGATGCTCACGATCTGACCGAGCGGCTCGTCCAGCGAGCACCGTCGCGGGATCGTCGTCTCCTCCGCGGATCACGACTGCCACGTCGCTCGCCAGGCGATGCGCGCCGGGGGTCGGGGATGGGCGCCGTCAGTCGCCGGTGTCGCGCTTGTTCGCCGCTGCTTCGACCGAAGGTGCCGCGCTCCGCGGACCGAGCCGACGTGCGCTCGCGAGTGACTCGTAGGTGATGCGGACGTCGTCGAGGGCGTCGCGCTCGGCGTCGGCACGTGGTTGGCTGCCATCGAGCTCGCGGATCGCGGCGCGCTCGTTCCAGAGCTCGAGCACGGCGTCAGCGTCGTCACCGAGGCGGCGGGCGAGCTCGAGGCAGGCGTCACGCACCATCCGGCGAGCCTATCAATGACGGTGGCGGAGGGCGAGCTTCTCAGCGCTTGCGACCGTTGTGGCCATTGGTGTCGTCGGAGGGCAACGTCTCTTCGCCCGCCTTCCAGTCCACGAGCTGCTCGTCCTCGACGGCAAGCGCAGTCCGCCAGTCGTCGCGCGCGCCGACCTCGGTCGACGCCTCGATGGCCTCGACGGTTTCGGCCTCGGTCTCCCCGCGGCGCACGCGCGGCTGCTCGAGCGGCACGATCGCCTGCGCCTGCGGCCGGCGCACGGTATGACTGTTTGCGAGCCGGCCGATGCCGGTGTTGCTCTGGCGGAACCGCTGCTGCGTCGGCGTCCGCACGCGGTCGCGCGTGGGCGGCGTCGCGATGGCGCCACGCTCGTCGGCCTCGAGCTCGGCGACGACGTCTGCGAGCGACTGGAGGCCCGGAATGCTCGGACCGAGGGTGGCAGCTGGGGCTGGCGGGGCGTCGCGCGCGATCACGTCGGGCGGCGGCGCGGTCAGCGGACGATTGCGAGCTGGCGGTGCCGGTGGCGGGGTGGACTTGGGGTGCAGCAGGATAGGCTCGTCGGCGGCGGGGCGGCCGAGCGCGCGAAGACCGATGTCTGCGATGCATGCCCACATCAGGTTCGCAGGCACGTGCTCGCAGAGGTTCGCGACGCCGATCGTCTCGACGACGAGCAGCGCATCGACGCGCGGCGCGCCGACACACGCCGTGAGTAGCCGCGCCCACAGCGGGCGTGGCAGATGCGCGGCCAGGACGTCCGGGGTTGCATGCCGCAACAGGTCCTCCGGCTTCGCGATCCCGAGCTCGAGGGCCGAGGACAGCGTGGCGACGAAGAACCCCTTGAGCTTCACGACACCACCGTGCTGGTGACTCCAGCACGAGCAGCCGCGGCGGCGATGCACGCCCACAGCACGTCGTGCGGGAGGTGCTTCGCGAGCAGCTCGGGCGTCACCGTCGCGAGCACGCCTTCGGGCGTCATCGCGCCCGCGGTGAGCGAGGCCTGGAGCACCTTCGACAGCAGCTCTGGAGGAAGGTGATTGGCGAGCACATCGGGGGTCGCGTGCGCGAGCACATCACTTGGCGCAAAGATCTCGTGCTCGAGACCGGACTCCATCATTCGGGCGAACCATGCCTGCCGTTGATCGCTCATTTCTTCGACGGTACACCCGATCGAAAAACCAGGAACACGGATGCGGCTAAACCGGTGACATTCCTGGAATCGAGAGCAAGAGACTTGCTTTGAGCATCGTCGTCTTGCACGGTGAAAAGCCATGTCCGATGCACGCTCCAAGCTCTCGTCGGGCACGGTCCTGTACCGGTACGTCGACGGCGCGATCGAGGTGCTGCTCGTACACCCCGCCGGGAACTACAACCGGCGTGCGCCGTGGGGCATCCCCAAGGGCGCGCCCGACCCAGACGAAAGTCTCGAGCAGACCGCGCTGCGCGAGACTCTCGAGGAGACCGGACTGGCGGTCGTGGGACCGCTCGTCGACCTCGGACACGTCGATTACACGCGCTCGAAGAAGCGGGTCCACGGGTTTGCCGCCCCCGCCCCTGAGGGTGCCCCCCCGCGCTGCGCCTCGTGGGAAGTCGACAAGACGGAGTTCATCGAGCTCACGCGCGCCCGCCGGATCATCCATCCCGATCAGGCGGTGTTGCTCGACCGGCTGCAGCGTCACCTGGCGATGAGCTCGTCGGACGCCACCGGCCAGCCGGCCATGCCGGTCGTCGATCCGGACGGTCTTGCTGTCGAGCTGGCCCAAAAAAAGCCTGCGTAGCCGAATTGGGCAGGGCTGGGAAAACCCCAGTTGTGTCAGGTGACAGGCGGTGTCGTGGCACCCGACGCCTGTCACCAAAGCTGACACCACGATCCTTTCCGGCTTGTCAAAGCTGCGTCGCATGACACAGTGCACAGCCGCTGTGTCCTGACCGCACGGGACGCGGTCGCGTCAAGCAGCTGATACTGCTCGCGCGATCTACCTAGCTGGTCGGGTCGTTGCCACGCCTTCGTTAGGTGCGCAACGTGCACGGGTAACCGTGAAGCGTGCTTGCTCGTATCTCCATCGAGGGAATCCGAACAGGGATGCAACGGTTCGCTTCAACACGACGTCAAATCTTCGAGGGATAGGAGTAACACCGCCATGGCCACCACTCACACCAACCACCGCCGCCAGCCGACAACGCGTCGGTCGACGTCGAGCACGGCACATGCGCGGACCCATCGCACCAGCGGACCGCGTCAGAACCGCGCATCGGCGGGTGCCCCTGTGGCTGCGCCGCTCGCTCCCGGTGCGAAGGTCACGATCCCGGTCCCGATCGCCCTCGAGGACGTCCTGACGCCCGCGAAGGTCGCGCGGCCGATGCGCTCGCCGGACTCCGACGATCATCTCGCCGCGTACTTCCGGCAGCTGGCGGAGCACGAGTTGCTGACGCCCGAGATGGAGCGCGAGCTCTCGCAGGGCATCGAGGACACCGAGATCCTGACGTGGGAGCGCGTGATGTCGCGACCGGAGGTGGTCGCGCACCTGCTTGCGCTGATCGAGCCGAACCTCGAGCAGCCGGTGAAGTTCCCGAAGCTGACGAAGATCGTCGACGACATGCTCACGACCAAGAAGGCCCGCAAGGAGCCCCGGTCCGTGAAGAAGCTGGTCGCCGCGGCGAAGGAAGTCGCGACCCAGCTGCGCGCGCTCGACCTCGATCGCGTGCACATCGACGCGGTCGTCCGCGAGATCGATCGCGCGCGCCACGCGTCGCTCGCCGGCCACACGACGTGGTGGGACGACGCGTCCGCGAAGGACGCCGGGGGCTTTCTTGATGACGTCCGCCAGGCGTATCGCGACGCCGCCGCGCTTCGCGACGAGTTCGTGCGCGCCAACCTGCGGCTCGTCGTCACGATGGCGCGTCGCTACGACCGTGGCGGTATGCCGCTCGCCGATCTGATCCAGGAGGGCAACCTCGGCCTGATGCACGCGGTGGCGCGCTTCGATTACCGGCGCGGGCTGCGGTTCTCGACCTACGCTTGCTGGTGGATCCGGCACGCGATCGGTCGCGCACTCGCGGACAAGGCACGTGCGGTCCGCATCCCGGTTCACATGCTGGAGGCGCAGCAGCAGCTCGAGAAGGTGCGTCAGGCCCTGGTGGGCGAGCTCGGCCGCCCGCCGACCCCGCAGGAGCTCGCGAAGGCCGCGCGCGTGCCGCTCGCGAAGCTCAACCAGATGCATCGCTACATCATGGGTCAGCCAATGTCGCTCGACCGGCCGGTGCACGATGACGACGATCGCAGCTTCGGCGACACGATGGCGGATCCGGAGAGCGAGGAGCACTCGCCCGAGGACAACCTGACGACGGAGACCTTGACCGGCCAGGTCAAGAAGCTCCTGCACCACCTGTCGCCGATCGAGGCCGACGTGCTGACCAAGCGCTTCGGGCTCGGCGACGACGAGGAGCGCACGTTCCGCGAGATCGGTGATCAGTATCACCTGTCGCGCGAGCGGATCCGTCAGATCCAGAACTCGGCGCTCGACAAGCTGAAGCGCGCCCTCGAGCGCGAGCACCGCGGCCACGTCGAGATGTAGCGTCGCACGCTGTCGCAGTCGGTTTATCACCGACCGCCTGGCGACCGCCTGCGCCTGCGCGCGTGATGCTAGCTTCCGCCTCCATGAAGCGGAAGCCGCTGATCGTTTGTGTCGTCTGGTTGTTCGGACCACAGGCGTTCGCTCAGCCGGCGAAGCCAGTGGCCCCGAAGCCGGCCGTGGTGAAGCCGGCTGCGGGTTACACGGGGCTCGGTGCGGAGAGTGTCTCGAAGGACGAGATCACGAAGTTCCTCGCGCCCGCGCTCGACGAGCGCGTGTCGCGCCGCATCCAGGCGATGCTCGACGTGCGCGGCGCGGGCGGCGGCCTCATCACGTCGAAGGGCGATCGCATGATCTTCTCCTCGGCGGTCACCGGCACCGGCCAGGTGTGGCGCCAGGACGGGCCGATGAAGTTCGCGATCCAGCTGACCGGCGGCGAGGATCGCACCGCGGCGGTCGGCATCGCCCCCGACGACTCGTTCCTCGTCATCAGCCGCGACGTCGGCGGCCAGGAAAATCCCGGGCTCTACCTGATGTCGCCGCAGGGCGGCGCGCTGAAGGTCGTGCAGCACACGCCGAAGGTGCAGACGTTCCTCGAGTTCGTGACTGACGATTCGAAGGTGCTGTACTACCGCGCGAACGACGTCGACCCGGCCTCGTTCGCGATCTACCGCTACGACATCGCGACCGGCAAGAAGGCGCGCGTGTTCGACACCGCCGGGCTGTGGTCGATCTCGGATCACCGAGGCGAGACCTGGCTGCTCCACAAGTCGCTCGGCAGCTCGCAGGACGAGGTCTACCAGTACGAGCTGGCGACCAAGAAGCTGACGCCCGTGCTCGGCCAGAACGAGGTCGAGGAGTACGACGTCAAGTTCGGCGCGAAGCCCGGCGAGCTGCTCGTGCGCACCAACAAGCCATCCGACTTCCAGCGGCTCTATCGCCTCGAGGCCGGCAAGCTCGCGCCGATCACGACCGACGTGAAGCACGACGTCGAGGGCTTCACGATCGACGAGAAGCGGCAGCGCATCTACTACAACATCAACGAGAACGGCTACGCGCGGATCCACGTGCTCGATGCCAGGACGTTCAAGCCGCTCGCGCTGCCGAAGCTGCCGGCGGCTGACAACGTCCGGCTCGCGGGCGTGTCGCGCGACGGGCGATTCGTGCATGTCTCGCTCGATGGCGCCGCGCTGCTGCCGCAGAACATGACGTTCGACTGGCAGACCCGCAAGCTCACGACCTGGCGCGTGCCGATGGCGCCCGAGAGCGACACGACGACGTTCGCGAAGGTCTCGCTCGAGCACTACCCGGCGCGCGACGGTACGCAGATTCCGATGTTCGTGCGGCGCCCCGCGAGCTGCGTCGCGCCCTGCCCGGTCATCGTCAGCTTTCACGGCGGCCCCGAGGGCCAGTCGAGCGCAGGGTTCTCGGGCGTCGCGCAGCTATTCGTCGACGCGGGCTTCGTGTTCGTGCAGCCGAACGTGCGTGGCTCGACGGGCTACGGCAAGACCTGGCTGCACGCGGACGATGGTCCGAAGCGGCTCGCCGTGGTGACCGATATCGAGGACTGCGCGAAGTTCATCCGCGCGAAGTGGGCGATCGGTGGCAAGGCTCCGAAGCTCGGCGTGACCGGCGGCAGCTACGGCGGTTACGCGACGCTGATGGCGATGACGTACTTCGCCGGCGCGTATGACGCGGGCGTCCAGCAGGTCGGCATCTCGAACCTGATGTCGTTCCTGCTCAACACGGCGCCCTACCGGCGGATCCTGCGGATCAGCGAGTACGGTGACCCCGTGAAGGACAAGGACGCGCTGATCCAGCTGTCGCCGATCACGCACGTCAGCAAGCTGCGCGCGCCGCTGCTCTCGATCCAGGGCGTCAACGATCCGCGCGTGCCGGTCGGCGAGGCGGTGCAGATCTACAAGGAGGCCGAGCGGCGCAAGATCCCCGGCGGGTTGATCCTGTTCGCCGACGAGGGCCACGGGGTCGGCAAGCGCGGCAACCAGGTGCTCGCGATCGGCCACACGATCGCGTTCTTCGAGAAGCACCTGCTCGGCAAATGACGCTGCTCTCCGAAGCGCTGCAGCGCGCGGTCGATGCCGAGCAGCCGCGCGAACGGCTGCGGGCGATGCTTGCGGTGTGGCGGCTCGCGCCAGTCGAGGAGCTGGCGGTGGCGATCGAGCGGCTCGGAGACGAGCTCGACCGCCCGCGCGCGACCATCGCGGGCAAGACGGTGGACGCCCGGATCAAGACCTGGTTGGCGCTCGAGAAGGCGGGCGACGACGAGCTCACCGGCTGGCTTCTCGCGTCGCCGCCGCTCGGTGACACGCTGACCGGACCGTACAAGCGCCGACTCGCGCGCGTGGCGCGCTGGAAGCCAGATCCTCGACTGGCAAGCGCGCTGCTCCACCTCCTCGAGGATGGCGGGTTCGCTGCGCTGCCGGAGCTGTGGCAGCCAGTCTATGATCAGCTCGCAGCGTGTCGAGATCGCCGGGTGCTGCCTCGTCTCATCGAGATCCGGGCTTCGCTGTCAGCCGACGACGCGCTCGTGCCGGCGTTCGATCGAATGCTCGTCGCGCTCGCTGCGGTCAGGTTGCCGGCCGTCACATCGTCGCAACGCCGGCAACTCGCTGCGCTGGTCGCCTCGCCCGCCACGCCAGAAGCTCGGTTGCTCGAGGCGGTGTGGGCCGCGCCAGGCGACGATGCGCCCCGGCTCGTCTACGCGGACTGGCTGCAGGAGCGTGGCGATCCGCGCGGCGAGCTGATCGCGCTGCAGTGCCGGGACAAGCTCGATCCGGCGGGCAAGCGCCGAGTCCGCGAGCTCGTCGCGCAACACGGACTGCGCTGGCTCGCGCCCCTCGCCCCCGCGATCCTCGAACAGAAGCCGCTGAGGTTCGAGCGCGGCTTCCTCTCCGCATGCACCGTGTGCGTCCACTGGGGGCTCGGCCTCGACGACATCAACAACCCGCGCGAGCGTGCGATCCGCGCACTTGTCGAGCACCCGGCGTGGAGCACGCTGCGCGAGGTCAGGATGGCGAAGCTCGGGCGTCGAACGCGAGCACCGTTGATCGCACACCTCGAGAAGCTAGGCGTCGGACTCCGGATCGGGTGAGCGAGCGGCGTCGCGGTCTGCAACGGGTGAGCCCACCAGCAAATCGGCGTGCCGTCCGCGTCGGTGCTCGCACACCGCGGCCTTCGCTCAGGCGCGACGGTTCCAGAGGAAGCGCACCAGCGCCTCAGCCTTCGGTGCGAAGGTGTCGAGCTCGACGTACTCGGTCGTCGTGTGGAAGCCAG
>JBKJUF010000543.1:0-11418 GCA_046590445.1 Kofleriaceae bacterium | reverse complement strand
GGTCGGCGAGCGCATGCGCCAGCGCGTGTGCGAGCGCGCGTTCGACGTCGGTGATGGCCTCGCGCTGCTGCTGCGAGTCTCGGTCGGCATCGCGCAGTGGCGGATGGGCGAGACGATGCCCGATCTGATCGAGCGCGCCGACATCGCGCTCTACGAGGCGAAGGATCGCGGGCGCAACCGCGTGGAAGTTGCCCCTTGACGGACCCGGGCGACCCGCAGGATCCGCCGCCGCCCAGGCGCCGTCGCAAGCCACCGCCGTCGCTCGAAGGTATCGACACCGGGATCCCCGACGACGACTACGGCGAACCGAGCGCGCCAACGCCGGCCGCCGCCGAGATCACCCAGCCAACCGGCCCGCTGACGGCGAGTGACGGCACGCCTCTCGACCCCGTGGCGTCATCGCCGCTCGCGCTGCCGCCGGATCCCGCGACGGTCGAGATCCCGCCAACCCCGATCGATCCCGCGTCGTTCGCGCGGACGGTCGAGCGTGAACCCGCGACGATGACCTATGGCGACGACGCGCTCCGCGAGGCCGTCGGTGCACGGCCCGCGACGCCGACGCGGACGTCAACTCGATTCGACGACGATTCCGACAGCCCTGATGACGACGGGCTGCCCGGCCGGCCGCGAAATCGCAAGCTGATCGTGATCGCTGGCGGCAGCCTCGTCGTCGGCCTTGGCATCGCCGCGATGATCTTCCTCGGCTACCAGAACAGCGGCTGGTTCTACCTGCGGTGCGAGGCCGATCGCGTCCTCGCCGAGGAGGGCCGCACGTTCCCGCCGTGGGGTAGCGAGGCGCTCGAGGACAAGGCGTGGAGGCCGATCAAGATCCCGCCCGAGGCCGAGTGCGCGCCCCTCGAGACCGAGAGCTATCCCAAGCTCGTCGAGCAGTTCCGCACGATCCTCGTGAAGCGCGCCACCGTGCTGCTGACCGCGAAGGAGGTCACCAAGGCCGACGAGGCCGCGGCGCTGCTCGACCAGGCGTTGCTGCACGCACGCTCCAACAGCGACGCCGCCCGCAATGCCCGCGTCGAGATCCAGCGCCTCCTCGGCGACGTCGTCTACTGGCGTGCCTCGTTGAAGATGCGCGATGCCGCGAAGGCCCTGGTCGAGGCTGCGAAGCAATTCGACGCGGCGGCCCTGCAGCGCCCCCGTCACGTCAGCGATGCGGCCGCGTGGGCCGACTACGTCCGCAAGCTCGTCGCCGAGCTCGAAGCAGGCCCGACCGGTTCGAGCCAGACCGCGTTTCCGCCCGCACCGCCGGTGTCCGATCGCCCGGCGGCCCCGCCTGGCGTCGCGCTCCCCGTCGAGCCCGGGTCCAGCGCAGTCGAGCAGCCCGACACGGCGCCACCCGATGCCGGCGTGCCGACCGGCGGCGTGCTGCTGTGATCAGGCGGACAGTCCCGGTGGGTCGCGCGGTCTTGATACTGGTCTTCGTCGGCTGTTCGAAGGAAGCGCCCAGGACGGCCACGCACACCGGCAGCGCCGCTGACGCTGCGACCGTCCCCGGGATCGCGCCGCGGGTCGTCGTCGAGACGCATGACTTCTATCGCATCCGCTTTGCGGCGCCGGTCGGAAGCAACCTCGCAAATTCGGGCAATTCACTCCCAGGTCCCGAGCAAGTAACGCAGCCCGGTGAGCCCCCACCACCGCCGCCCGTGATCCGGCCGGGGGTCGCGATCATCATGCCGAACACGAACCGCTACCACGTCGGGATCGTCAAGGAGCCAGAACCGAGCTCGCTCGCGGGTTGGCGAGCCGGGTTTCAGGCTCTCCCGCAGACCGTGAGTGTGGCACCGGGCAAGCAGACACCGACCGGCTGGGAGAGCATGTACACCTGGAAGGCCGACGACGGTACGCTGACGAACATCTTCGTCCACTACCTGCAGCTCGCGGGCGAGCAGTATCAGTGCACGTACGATGATCGGAATTCCAAGCAGCTCGTCGAGGCCGAAGCGATCTGCAGATCGATGGCGAAGCGCTGAGCTCTCCGTGCAGGGCCGCTTGCGCCGGACCGCCACGCACCACCGCCCGGCGGCACTTACGGCACGGTCGCGGTGAAGTTCACGATCGACGCTATCCAGAGTCTCCTGAACCGAGGATCAAGTTGTGGAGAGAATCGTGATCGTAGACGTTGGCGTATAGCGGCAAGTTCACGGTCGGCGAGAGCCAAGGTGTTCACGCGAACGTCGAGAGCTGTGTCGCCGAGGTCTTCAAGAACATCGCCCGCCCCCCCGACACGAAGTCACTCGATGTCGAGTACTCGTTCGTGTTCGATCCGGGCAAGTAACGCGGAGTAACGCGAGACCACGATCGCGATACCGATCGGAGGATAGGCGCATCACTTCTTCGAGCGCAGCCTCGCTCTCCGTCTTCGGTCGGTGCGGGGACTGCGGTGAGACGCGCGTGCATCGACACCCACGCACTCGTTTGGTACCTGGCACGACCTAAACGGCCAGGTTCGGTCGCACTTCGCTGGTTGCGCGACGCAGGCAGAGGCCGAGCGGAGATCCTGATTCCCGCGATCGTTCCGATCGAGCTCGCGTTGCTCCGACAAGGTGGACGTGACGTCGCCGGCGTCTCGCACATCGAAGCGCTGCTCGCGGCCCAGCCGGCGTTCCAGTTGTTCCCCCTCGATCTCGAGCAGGCCGCAGAGTTTGTCCTGCTCGAGGCGTTCGATGATCCGTTCGATCGTCTGGTCGTCGCGGCTGCCCGTCGAGCCGAGGTACCCCTGATCACCGCGGACCACGTGATCGCGCAAACCGCGCTGGTCGAGACAGTCTGGGACTGACTGGCCCAGGGGGGGTCAGCGGCGTAGCGAGGGCGGCAGGCTACCGTCCAGATCGGTGAAGCCGTACTCGCGCGCCAGCTCTGCGACGACGAGCGCTTGTCCGGTCTTGCCGAGCCGCTCGGAGTCCGCTGCGAGCGCCGCGACCGCGCGTCCGCTGAACCGAGGCGACTCGCCGACAACCGACGGATCGAGCCCGAGCTGCTCCGCGAGCTGACGCTCGGTCTTGACGATGCCCGGCCAGATCGAGACTGCGGTCACGCCATGCGGCCTGAGCTCGCGCCCCATGTCGCGGCTCATCCGATCGACGCCCGCCTTGCCGACACCGTACGCGACGCTGACGGCCTGGAGCTTCGCGCCGAACGACGACACGTTGACGATCAGGCCTTGCCGGCGCGCGATCATCCGCGGCGCCGCGTGCCACGCCGCCACGTAGTGGGACCGCAGCCCGACGCGATGCATGGTGTCCCACTGATCGATCGGGAGCTCCCAGAACGTCCCGATCATCACCCCCTCGGGCACCGCGAAGGCATTGTTGACGAGAATGTCGATGTGGCCGGCGTCTTCGAGGATGCGCGCGAACGCCGTCGCGACTGCCGCGTCGTCGGCGTGATCGCAGGCGATCGCGATGCCGCGGCCACCGAGCGCCGTCACCTCCGCGGCCGTCTCGCCGATCGTGCCTGGCAAGCCACCGGCGCCACCGGCGCCTCCGGAGGATAACGTGCGGCCGGTCACGTAGACCGTCGCCCCTGCCTCCGCGAGCCCGAGCGCGATGCCCTTGCCGACCCCACGGCTCGCGCCGGTCACGACCGCGATCTGTCCTGCGAGCTTCATAGCGTGGACGTGTCCGTCTCGACACCGAGGAGGATGCGACCAGCCGTCGTCATCGCCACCGAGCTGACCATCAGGTGATGGGTCACCACGTGGGCATCGCGAAACTGTCGCTGGAGCGGGCTCGTGCGGTACACGGCCGCTCCGCCGCCGAGCTCGTAGGCGATCGCGGTGACCGCCGCAGCCTCGGTCGCGGCGTGACAGGCAGCCAGCCGCAGCCGCGCTCGTGCCGGCACCGACCGCCGTGGATCCGCATCGGCGACGGCGTTGCCGGCCGCGATGGTCGCCTCGGCCATCGCCTCGAACAGCAGGCCGCGTGCGGCGCGCAGCCGGGCCTCGGCGCGCGCGACCTCGATCTGCACGACCTCGCGATGCGCGATCGTCTTCTTGCCGCCCGGCAGGTTCTTGTGGCCGGCCAGCGCGACGAACCCGTCGAGCGCGGCGCGCGCGATGCCGAGCCCGACCGCCGCGACACCGGACGCGAGCAAGCCGAAGAACGGCAGCGCATAGCCGGCGTGCTTCGGCATATCGGACAGCAGCGAGAACGTCCGCTCGCGTGGCACCACCACGTCGCGAACCTCGAGGTCATGGCTGCCCGTGCCGCGCAGCCCCACGGTGTCCCAGGTGTCGTGGATCGTGGTCTCGTCGGCACGGAACAGGACGCACCGGACGTCAGGCGCCCCGCTCGGCAACAGCTCCGGCGCATCGCCACCGACCATGGTCCCTCCCATCCGCCAGCGCGCGTGCTCGCAGCCGCTGGCGAACGACCATCGCCCGCTCACGCGGTAGCCCCCAGGCGTCGCCACCGCGCGGCCCATCGGGGCAAACACGCCGGAGGTGACCGCGTCGGGCGGGCCATAGACCTCGCGCGCGATCGAGTCCTCGAGGTAGCCGCTCATCAGCCCCGACGTGACGCCGATCATCGCGCACCACCCGACGCTGCCGTCGAGCTTTGCGAGCTCCTCGATCACCGCGAGCACCGTGGTCGGCTCGGCCTGCGCACCGCCGTACACCCGCGGCACGCACAGCTTGAACACGCCAGCACCGACGAGCGCGTCGACGGCCTCGCGCGGCAGCCCGCGGTCGCGCTCGATCGCCTCGACGAGCGGCTGGATCACCGCGGCGGCCCCGCGTGCACGCTGAACGGCTTCCTGCTCCATGCGGGATGTGTAGCCGATCTGCTGCGAAACTACGCGATTCGCGATCGGCTTCGCTACGCGACGCCCTGTGCAGCGTGTGGAGACTCATTCGCGGCCTCCAACGCCGACGACGAGATCACCGCCGGCGACGGCGCGCTGCGCGGCCGCGGTACCAGCGTGGGCCACGTCTTGCCGCTCGGCGGATCGATCAGCGTCGTGTGGTCGGCGTAGACGCGCGCCGTGCCGTAGAGCTGGCCGAGCGCGGTGCCGAGCGGCAGCGTCTGGTAGCGCTCGGGATAGCGCGCGAGGATCGCGTCGCGGATCGCGGCGCCGTGGCGCGTGCTCGCGGTCGGGAACAGGTGGTGCTCGGTGTGATAGCCGAAGTTCAGCGTGAGCCACTCGAGCGGGCGCGGCAGCGTGACGCTGAGCGAGTTGACGAGCGGATCGTTGACGTCGGTGAGCGGGCTCAGGTTGTGGTTCGTCATGATGAACGCCATGACGATCGTGTTCGCGACGACGAGCGGCAGCAGGTACACGAAGATGAACGGGACGAAACCGACGACGATCGCGACCGCCGCCCAGAACGCCCAGCCGAGCGCCGACTCGACGATCGCGCGGCGGTGGAGGTTCGGCGTCAGAAAGCCCCGCTTGCGGGCGGTGAACAGCATCTGCGTGCTCTGCCCGGTGTAGCCGAACAGCATGCTCGCGAAGCCGAGCAGCCGCTGGCGACCGATCCCGAAGTGGTCCGCCATGATCCGCGCGGCGCGCTGCGACCGGTACTCGTCCATCGTCGGGTACATGTCCGGATCGACGCCCTGCTTGCCGCAGTGGTTGTGGTGGACGCGGTTGTGCCAGGCGACCCAGAGCTGCGGCGAGACCGTGAACGGCAGGAGGCCGATCCAGCCGATCACCCGGATCGCGAAGCGGCCGCGCACGACGCCGCCGTGCAAGGTCTCGTGTGCGAGGAACGTGACGCCCGAGAAGCAGATCCCGATCACGATCGACAGCACGGGCCACAGCGGCGCCGGCCCCCGGCCGGTCGCGAGGGCCCAGGCGCAGCCCGCGATGATCGCGACATGGACCGGCAGCCAGAGCACGCGCGAGGTCGCAGGCACGAACACCGCATCGGGCAGCGTGGGCCGCAACTCCCGGGCGTACGAAGCAACAGTCCGTAACTCCATGATTTCGGCAGTCGAGCATGGTTCCTCGCAGCCGGAAACCACGATCGGTCGGTTTGACGAAACGATGACCGTCGAGGCGGCGGCAGGAGGTCCCGCAGCGGTCTGAGGTAGATAGACCGGCCGCGCTGGCTCGCGCGTTGAACCTGCATGCTCGCCCCCCGCGCCATCGTCGCCCTGCTCGTCGCCGCCCCGCTGGTCGCTGCCGCCGCCGGGTCGCAGGTCAACGTGAGCGGAACGTATGACAGCAACTGGGACAAGGTGCGGTTGACGCAGGATGGCGATCGCGTGCGCGGCACCTACGTGTGCTGCGGCGGCGGCACGATCGATGGCCGCATCATCGAGGGCCGGATCATCCGGTATCGCTGGCAGCAGCCGTCCGCATCGGGGCTCGGCGTGTGGAAGATCGAGCCCGGCGGCCAGCTCTCGGGGACGTGGGGCACCGCCAGCAGCGATCAAGATGGCGGCCGCTGGGATCTGGTGCTGAAACAGGGCGGCAACGGACAGATCGCGCAGTAGCGATCCCCGCTCTCGGCGCGGCACGCCGGTTGCCTCTTGCAGCGGCATGCGGATTCGATTCGACCGGGGAACGTTGGTGCTCGAGGCGGATGCGGGCGGCGAAGATCCCGCGCAGATTCCAGGAGCTGCGTGGGATGACGAGGTGCGCGCGTGGCGCGTTCCCGCGGAGTCGCATCGCGAGCTTTGCGTCCGGCTCGCGGACAGCGGTGTCCGGATCACGGACGCGGTCGCGCCGCGGCGGATCGATGGCGGCTGGCAACTGCCTGAGCTGCGCTGGTACCAGGAGGCCGCGCTCGCGAGCTGGCAAGCTGCCCGCGCGCGCGGCGTGATCGCGCTACCGACCGGCTCGGGCAAGACGCTCGTCGCGCTCGCGGCGATCGCGCGGCTCGGCGTCGCCGCGCTCGTGCTGGTGCCGACGCGCGTACTGCTCGATCAATGGGCACGCGCGCTCGCGGCGTGCTGGCCGTATCCGATCGGCCGGCTCGGCGATGGCGACCACCGGGTCGCGCCGATCACGGTCGCGACGTATGCGAGCGCGACGACGTGGGCGCCGCGGATCGGCGATCAGTTCGGGCTCGTCGTGATCGACGAGGCGCATCACGTCGGCGCGTGGTGCCCCGCCGAGGTGCTCGAGATGCTCGTCGCGCCCGCGCGCCTGGGGCTGACCGCGACGCCACCGCCGGAGCTCGGCGTGCTCGGACGTCGGGTCGGGCCAGTCGTGTACGCGCTCGGCATCGACGACCTCGCCGGTGACGCGCTCGCGCCGTACGTGCTCCACACCGTGCCGATCGAGCTGACACGTGACGAGCGCCTGCGCTATCGCGAGCTGCGCGGGCGGTTCTCCGCGATGTACTCCGAGCTGATCCGTGCGCTCGGCGGCGCGACCTGGTACGAGTTCGTGCGCGCCGCCTCGCGCACCGTCGACGGCCGGCGTGCGCTCGAGGCCTGGCGGGCCTACCGCGCGCTGCTCGGATATCCCGCCGGCAAGCGCCTGGCGCTACGCGAGCTGCTCGCGCGCCACGCGGGCCAGCGCACGCTCGTGTTCACCGCGGACAACGCGACCGCGTACACGATCGCGCGCGAGCTCCTCGTGATGCCGGTGACCCACGAGATCGGCAAGCTCGAGCGCGCGGCCGTCCTCGAGCGGTTTCGCGCCGGCGAGATCTCCGCGCTGGTGTCGTCGCAGGTGCTCGACGAAGGCCTCGACGTGCCCGATGCCGACGTCGCGATCATCGTCGGTGGCAGCGCGAGCGCACGCCGCCAGGTCCAGCGGATCGGGCGCGTGCTGCGGCCTGCCGACGGCAAGCGCGCCATGATCTACGAGCTCGCGGTCGGCGAGACCACCGAGGTCGAGTACGTGCGGCGGCGGCGCGCAGGCCTCGCAGACGCGCAGCTCGTGGCCGGAGGGCTCGCGTGATCGCCGCGGCGAGTCGCCCGCTGACGGCTCCGATCACGAGCCTGCGGCTGTTCGGACCCGCGGACGAGCCGTGGATCGACGAGCTGCTCGATCTCGTGGAGCGCTCGCTCGGCGAGCCGTGGCGGGTCCTGCTCGAGCGCATCGAGGACGCCGCGCTCCGGCGCTCCCCCACGCAGGTCGCGGCGATCCTCGGTGCGCTGCGCCGGGTCACTGGTGGACGGGACGAGCGCGCACGCGTGGCCCGCAAGCTCCGCGGCAAGGTGCTCGGCCATCCGGCGCTCGATCGCGACGCGCGGGACGCCCGCATCGCGTGTGCTGCGGTCGAGCTCGGGCTCGAGCCCGCCGACGTCGAGAGCCTGCTGTGGGCCGATCTCGCGCGCGAGCGGCCGGTGGTGTTGCCGCGGGGCCGGCCGTCGGCCCGCACGCTGATCGGCTTCGCGAACGTCGATCGGATCCAGCGCTGCATGCGGCGCGCGAGCTCGATCGAGCTGCGGGTGTGGAGCGAGTCGACCGCCCTGGTCCGTACCGGCGCGCGCTGCGGGCTGATCGTGGTGGTCTCGCGCGCCGGCTCGCACGATGGCGATGGGCCGACGCTGCTCCAGGTGATGGGGCCGCTCGGCCTGTTTCACGCGACGACGGTATACGGTCGCGCGCTCGGCGCGCTGGTGCCGCTGCTCGCCGACCACGCGCGGTTCACGCTCGACATCCACGCTGACTCCCCGAGTGGGCCGCGCACGCTGCGCGTCGAGCCACCCGTGGTCCTGCCGCCGGTCCCGCTGCCGCGGAGCAAGTCGCCAAGCCTCGTCGAGCGCCTCGCGCGCGATCTCGAACGCGCCGGCTGCGAGGTCGAGCGCGAGCCGCCGCCGATCGCGTGCGGCCCGCACGTGCTCTATCCCGACGCCGTCGTCGTGCACCGCGGCGTGCGCATGCTCGTCGAGATCGTCGGGTTCTCGACCGATGCGTACCTCGCCGAGAAGCGTGCGCGCTATGCCGCGATCGGCCAGCCCGTCGTGCTGTGCGTCGATGGCACGCGTGCCGCGCCGGGCAGCGCATCCGACGTCGGGGCCAAGGGTAAGAACGAGGTCACGAGCGACGTGCTGAGGTTCTACCGGCGGATCGATGCCGCGGCGCTGATGACGATGATCGAAGGACTGCCGGGCCAGGATGGTTCGTAGGTGATCACCAGCTCACGATCCATGGCAACACGACCTCGTGGTCACGCGCGTCCACACGATGGCCCACGTGGGCCAAGCCGACGGTGGAAGGTCAGCGGTATCGTCGCGATCATGGCAAGTAGCTACAAGTTTCGCGGTTCGGATGCGGCGCGCGCGAGAGCGTTGTCACGGACACCGCGGCGGCCGAAGTTCGGCCTTGGCGAGGTCGTGATCGACGCGCATGGCGAGATCGGTGCGATCGACGCGATCTACGCCGATCTGCAGGCGGTCGAGGATGCCGGTGTGATCGACGATGTCGGAGAGTGGCGCCGCGAGCTCGAGAGCAGACCCAAGACCCCAGCGCGTGGGATCTGGTATGGACTGGTGTACGGCCACGGCGCGGGGATTGCGGGCGAGCTCGATCTGCGTCGCGCGCCCGCGGGTGCGGCATCGCGACCGGCATGATCAGCCCACGTGATGTATGAGCCGAGCCCCCACCACCATCGAGGCGTCCCCAGAAGAGGTACCCGTCGCACTCCGCTCGGTGGTGCACGAGTCGCCTCCGGCTACCTCGAACCCGCCGGCGCCCGCTCCGTGTGCGCACTGGCTGGCCGGGCAGCGCGAGGCCTGGCACGCCGAGCTGCCTGCGCCCGCATGGGACGAAGCAGCAGCCACGCTCGGCCTCTCCGATGCGGCGAAGCGCTATGTGCTCGACGGCGTGGGAGATGCAGCGAGCGCGGCGGCCGGCATCGAACGTCCGCGTGGTCCGCGCATCGGAGTCTGGCGATCGAAGCCGTGGCTGGATTTGGTGTTGGGATATGGGCCAGCTGCCATCTCGCGGCTGTTCGGACTCGGCGGCGGTAGCTGGCGGGCGACACCCGAGGCGCTGCGCGGGTTCGTAGCGGCGCACGAGCTCGAGGTCGCGCGCATCGCGCGGGCCTTCCCACCCTCGATCGTCGACGATCTGCTGTCGGCGCTCTCGCCCATCGCGGACATCCGCATCGCCGAACTCGCGGCGCACCGGCTGCTCCAGGTCGGCGCAGGCGTGAAGCTGGGAGAGGCAGCGCTCGGATGGATCCTCGCGAATGCTGGTCACGCCGCGTGGTCACTGACTGCGTCCGCGCTGGACGAGGATGACGGTGGTGGTAAGGCGAAGGCTGCCAGGCTCGGGCTCCACGAGCTCGCGACACGCGGACACCGCGCCGCCGTCGAGGAGGCCGGGCGCGCGTTCGGCGTCGATCCAGAGGTGTTGCTCGTGGTGCGTGAAACCAAGGAGCTTCCGCGCTTCTGGCATCCGGATCGGATTGCAGGTCCTGTCCTCGTGAATGGCAAGCGACTGCCGATGGATTCCCTGGAGGCGTTCGTGCGGCTGCACGCTTCACGTGACGTCCGTGCCGCCGAGCAGCTCACCGATCTCATTCCCGCGTTCACTCGCGAGTCGCTCGAGCGCTTCGCGATGGAGATCTTCGATGCGGCGATCTGGCGGCCGAAGTCGCGGACCACCGAGCTCTGGCCGGAGGTTCTCGGGCGCTACGGCGGCGACGCAGCCGTGGAAGCGCTCGCCGGTAAGCTCGTGAGCGAGTGGGCCGAGGACGAGACGCTGCTGAAGACGAGCTGCACGGTGCTACGGTGGATCGGAACCCCGCGCGCGATCCTCGAGCTCGCGCAGCTCGCCGACAAGCGCCGTGCTCACGAGGGCATGAATCCTGCCCAGGATGCGGCGGAGGCTGCGCTCACGACCATGGCGCGTGACCGCGGGACGACTCCACGCGCGCTCGTCGGCAAGGCGGTGGCGGCCGTGGGTCGAGGCGTGACACGGACTCGCACGCTGTCGTTCGGTCCGCGCGCGTTCCGGGTCGAGCTGGACAGCCGCCTCTCGTTGGTGCTCGTCGACGGCGAAGGCGCGCACATCGAGCAGCTGCCGAGACCACGGAAGTCAGATCACGAGGCGGCGGTCCTCCTGGCGAAGCAGCAGCTTCAGCGGTTCCGCGCAGAGGTCCGGTTCGTTGGCCCGGTGGCGCTCGCGCTCCTCGAGGATGATCTGGTTCAGGGACGTCAGTGGCGCATCGAGACGCTCGAGGCATGGCTCCGGGTGGACGAGGTGTTTCGGCACCTCGCGCGGCACCTGGTCTGGGGCCTGTGGAGCGGGGCCGGCGACCTCGTCTCACCTGCGCTGATCGAGGCGGACAAGCTCCGGCCCATCGATGACCGTGGATTCGGAGCCGACCGCGTGGGTCTGCTCCATCCGGTCGAGCTGACTGACGGCACGCTGTCACGACTGCGAGAGATCGCGGCAAGGGCTGGCTTGCAGCCGCCGTTCGCGCAGCTCGCACGGGAGGTCTTCCGACCGTCGCCCGAGGAGCTGCAGGCTGGCGCCGTCACGCGGATCGCC